>SLHT01000211.1 GCA_007136055.1 Syntrophomonadaceae bacterium | reverse complement strand
AGCATTCTCTTGCTGGTTTTCACCCGGGTTAAAAAAAGTTTTAATATTGAAAACCTTGTTAATCTTGATATAATCAGTAATAATATCTTTAAGGTATCTTGTTTTTACTTAAGCATAGTTAAGCTGAAGCGCTGTCGGCTGGCGTTTAGCTGCTAATAAGACATATTTGTTATAAAAGGTTGAATAAAAACAAATATGCAGGGGGGTGCCGGTAATGCCTGAAACAAGAGTTTGTCCATTCTGTGCCGAGCAGGTAGGTTTAGCTGATGTTTACTGCAGGCAGTGCGGGTCTGATCTGAAAATTGCTTCGGCAGTAGGAGAAGGTGATCCTGAAGATATTGATGAAAATGAAGCTTTGAAGGCAATCGAACCGCCCCGGCAGGTAGAAGATGAATTTAGCGAACTTGATTACCGGCCCAGGGGAAGGTCGGTCTTCCTGATCCCTCTACTGGTTATATCACTGGTCCTGGGGATGGCTGTAGCGGTGTATTTTATTATGAGCAGTGATGAACCCGCAGAGGTTGCCGATAACGGACCGCTGGAAGTGTCGGAGCAGGAGGAAGCAGGACTTGAACCTGAAGAAACTGAGCAGGAAGAAGCCGGACCTGACCCTGAAAATGATGAAGAGTTCAATGAAGAAACTGATGTCGAAGCGGTATCTCCCGACTATGATCAACTGGATGCTGTTCTGCAGGAATGGCTGGAACAAAGGTTAGATGATCCCGAGGTCATATTAGTGCATACTGCAGAGCTCGATGATCTCGATCAATTCTATGAGGAATATAATCTCGATGAGGATAATATTATATTTTACGAGATAGAATCGAAAGGTGAGGAGTTTGCTGCAGTTTTATTCGGTCTGCCCTTCAGCGAGTGGTCAATCAAGGCTGTTTTCCACTGGCGCGATGGCGAGTGGTTTTTCTTAAGGGAAGAACCGATCATTTAGCCTAAAACGAGCTGATTAACCATTGTTTTTTATCGCATTTCAGGGTAATATATCTATAGAGAGCGCCTGTAGCTCAGGGGATAGAGCAGTGGACTTCTAATCCATTAGCCGGGGGTTCAAATCCTCCCAGGCGCGCCAGTAAAAAATAAAGGGTTTCAGAACCTGCCGGGTTTGCTGAAACCCTTTTCTGCGTGCGGATTAGTGCGGCGCCCGGTTTTTACCAAGGATATGAATTGCTTTAGTATTAATTGAATTTATCAACGCTACCAATGTGAAGTGCCTTTTTGCCTGCAGCATATCTTTATATTTTATTATTTCTTAGGTCTTCCGGGCATGTATTCCAGCAGGACAGAAACGAACATGATAAAAAAGGCAAAGGCCCAAATAACATAAACAAACATCGGTATGTCAATGCCAATAATAGTTAACAAAACGCCGATCGGTACGCCAATTATTACAATGAAACAAACAATGTTAGCGGCAAGAGAAGAATTCTTAAAAGGCAACAAGTATCACTCTCCGTATTCTGTCATTTACAGAAACCGGGCCTGTCTGTTAAAAGTGACGACAGTTAAAAAAGCAACCGTATAGTATGGGTAGGTTATTGCGTCGTTTCTTCGGATTGCCTTGCGGTCATCTGTTATTATTTCCGTTCCGCCAGCGGATTCTATTTCCCGGGAGCTAGAAGTGTTATCCGGCGAGTTATTGGCAAAGTAGGGGGCGGTGAAGATAAAACAGCTTATTATAGCGACTGCTGCAAGTAAAGAAAGTCTATTATAGTTAATGATTGTCTTCATAGTTTATTGTCACCTTAGTGAGAACCCTGGTTTGTTAAGTGATGCATTTATAGCAAAATTATAGCAATTTTCCCATATCAAAGTCAAGATATCCTTGCCATTTTACTTTTGATCTGTGCTATAATTTTCAATAACTAAAAGCATATTTTAATGGAGGCGACACTATGAATTTGAAAAGGCAGCGAATATTTTGGGCAGTGCTGTTCGGGATTATGATTCTGGCTGCATTTATTATCCCCTTTTTGCCTCCCCTGACGGTTTTGCCAAAGGTATACGGCGCTTTTCTGTTTTGGAATATCTTTGCCCTGGTCGTGATTGTCTGCCTCGGCATTATAACTGCCCGGTGGAGGGACGATCATGAGCGCTAATACTATTTACCTGGCCTTGTTTTTATATTTTATTGTCGGCAGTGTAATCGCCCGGCAGGCCCGCAGCAGACTGGGTAGCGGGGTTAATGAATACTTCCTGGCCGGCCGTTCCCTGGGCGGTATTGTGGCGGCTTTAACTTACAGCGCTACTACCTACAGCGCTTTTATGCTGGTCGGCCTGGCCGGTTTTACCTATATCGGTGGGGTTGGCGCGCTCGGTTTTGAGTTGATCTACCTTTCAGGTTTGATCCTGGTCGCTTTTTTTGGGCCGCGCTTCTGGCTGGTCGGTAGGCGTTATAACTACCTGACTCCGACCGAGATGCTGGGTGATCGTTATGAAAGCAAGGCTGTTGCAGTCGTCTCGGCTGTGGCGGCTGTAATATTTCTCATTCCCTACAGCGCTGTTCAGCTGATCGGCATCGGGGCCCTTCTGGAAGGCATATCTGGAGGCTCAATACCTTACCTGGCTGGTGTATTCATCGCTGCTTTTGTCGCAGTATACTGGACCTGGACCGGCGGTTTGAAAGCGGTAGCCTGGACTGATTCCCTGCAGGCTATGGTCATGCTCATTGTTGCCACCCTTTCGGTTATCTTTATAGCCTACCGCGGCTTTGGCGGTTTCGGAGGCCTTTTTACCCAGCTTGAAACGCAGTATCCGGCCTGGT
>SLHT01000094.1 GCA_007136055.1 Syntrophomonadaceae bacterium | reverse complement strand
GGAACCTCCGATAGAAAAATAGGGGTATAATCGGCGAGCCCTTCATTAACCGCTTTACGGGTGTGATGACTGATGAAGAAAGTATTCTGGCGAAAGTTTTGCTTCATCTTTTCATCACTGTAGGGAGCGACACCGAGAGTCCAGACATGCAGTATTTCTGTATCGAAAAAAGCTTTCGGGTTAGATTCGACGTATTCGACCAGCATAGCAACGAGTTGCTGCGGTTCACCGCATCCCGTAGAGATAAATATACGATCACCGGCCCCTATATTGCAAAAAATATTATTAGTAGCGGCAAATTTTTCAGGGTACTGCTGGCGCAAAGCATCAAGATCGTTTATCAATGCTCACCTCTCCTCGTCTCATTTTATCAGCCGTAACAGCTTAAGGCAACTGCGTTTAAGGCATAATTACACAGCAAACTGATCATTAATAGCGTTTAGCGTTCTTAAGTGTACATCCCTCTTGGAGGTCAGAAAGTGGCAGCGCTTCAGATTCTCAGGTTATTCAACGGTCAGAGAAAGCAAGCAAAACATGCTTGTGATAAAATAAATATATAGTTATAATTATTTTACAGGAGGTTATAGAGGATGAAACTATATTTAGATACGGCTAATGTTGATGAAATCAGGCAGGCTGCACAGTGGGGTGTAATCAGCGGGGTGACCACTAACCCTTCGCTGGCGGCAAAAGAAAACCAGGACTTTAACACAATTCTCACTTCAATTTGCGAGCTCGTCGACGGTCCGGTCAGCGCAGAAGTTATCTCTCTTGAATATGAAGAAATGTTGAAAGAAGCCCGTAAGCTGGCCGGTGTACACAAAAACGTGGTTGTTAAAATACCGATTGTCCCCGAGGGGATGCGGGCTGTCAAGACACTGGCAGCTGAAGGAATCAAGGTTAATGTTACTTTAGTCTTTTCAGTCAACCAGGCCCTGCTGGCTGCGCGGGCAGGAGCAGCTTATATCAGCCCATTTCTCGGCAGGCTTGATGATATCGGTCACAACGGGGTCGAGCTTGTACGCGACATTGTTGATGTTATTGATCTTCATGATCTTGACGCAGAAGTTATCGCTGCCAGCATCCGCCATACCGAGCATGTCCCGGCGGTAGCCCTGGCAGGCTCACATATTGCTACGCTGCCCTTTAAAGTGCTCAAGCAGATGTTTAAGCATCCTCTGACAGATTTGGGCATTGAAGCTTTTCTTAACGACTGGAAAAAAGCGGATCAAAGCATCTAAACGGTGTTGCAGTCAGGGGTCCGGGCTGGGGAAGCCGGCAGGGAGAAGCGGAAATCAGCACAGCCAGCTCATCATGGTATGGTCAACGCAGCCAGAAACCCGGCTAATTTTGCATGAAAGTTCTGGCTTCTTTGCACGGTAACCAGGCAGGCCTTTTAAAAAAACAGGAGTCCGGCGGGTTAAACAGGAGGTTACTGCCCGCTGTCGGGCTGGTCCAGTTCAGATTTAAGCTTGTTTTCAAAATACACGCTGCGGCTGGGGAAGGCGACCGAAACGCCTTCCCCTTCTAATATTTCCATGATTTTAAAGTTTATTTCCTCTTTGACGGCCAGGAATTCAGGCCAAACCTTGGTCTTGGTAAAGAAATAGATAAATATATCGAGGCTGCTGTCGTTAAATTGATCAAACCTGACCATGATCAGGTCCTGATGTACTTCCGAATGGTTCTCGAGGAGTTCTTTTATTCTATTAACGCAGGCCTGCAGTTTAACCCGCGGGGTGGTATAGGTAACGCCAAGGTGAAATGAAATTCTCCTCTTTTTCATCCTGGCCCAGTTAGTGACCGCCTCATTCACCAGGACCGAATTAGGTACGGTGACCAGGGCATTGGCAAAAGTGCGTACCTTTGTGGTCCGCAAACTCATATCTTCAACAGTCCCTTCGACGCTGGGCGATGAGATCCAGTCGCCAACAGTAAAGGGTTTATCGAGAATTATGGCGATCCCGCCGAAGATATTGGAGGCTGTATCTTTAGCAGCCAGGGCAAAAGCCAGCCCTCCCAGGCCAAGACCGGCCACGAACCCGCTGATATCGTAATCCCATTCCTGGGCTATGATCGTAATCGACAGGGCAATAATGATGAAACGGATCATTTTGGCTGTAAAGCTCAAGACACTCTGTTCCAAATTTATTTTTTCGCTCAGTTCCTTTAAAATATCACCGCCGGCCAGATTGTAGAAACCGAGTGTAATATATATAATAATTACCGAACGGAAAAGGTTAGAGGCAAGGCTCATAACAGTGAGACTCAGCGGCAGGCAGTGCAGGGCTATGTATACGCCAATCACCACGATCAGGGAACGCACTGGGCCTTCAAAAGCGATCACCAGCGACCGGTCAAAATCGGTTTTAGTCTTGTAGGTCAACCTGAGGATAAAACCGAAGATTATGCTGGTAACAATATTCTTGATCAGCAGGGCAAAAATAACAATAAGCGCTGCAAACCCCACCTGCACCCATATGCTTTCATGATTGATCATTATACCCCATTGCTGTGCAAAGCTTTCAACCATCAATAAGCACCTCCATCCGGTCCCGCAATATTTAAAAACAAATGCTTTTAAAAAACCGGTATCTTTTACCGAAATGATGCTTGATTTTTAAGATTTAACCGGAGCTTGTCAGCATTTAGCTTCAAACTACCTTTCTATAAACAGAAGGCCTATCCTGCTTTTTGCAGCAAATTTATTAATAATTTACCTGCTTTAATGGGATCGCCGATTGTATTCATAACCTGTTCAATTGCATACCCCTCTTTATTCTATAG
>SLHT01000003.1 GCA_007136055.1 Syntrophomonadaceae bacterium | reverse complement strand
CACAAGTTGACGGCCAATCACTGCTGAATAGAATCTTTCCTTTTCAAATTCGTAAGTATTCAATGTTTAAGGGTGAAGCCGAACTAAATATTTTTGAAAGCGATAGTGCATTATCAAACCTAATTAATCTGTTCTCAGAGGCAAAGCATTACGACAAGTATTCAGAAAAAGGTTCATTCCTTAGAGAGAAAGCAGAAAAGGCAGTTGAGGACTCAACAAAGCTTGATAAGAAGAATGAAGCGCTGTATAAAAGGCTTGAAAGTGAAATTAAACAACTTGAAAGAGAGAAAGAAAAATATAAAGTGCATCTTAATTCGACCGAAGACGAAATAAGGAAGATAGAAGAACATTTGCAAGATGCAGAAAGACACGTTAGTAATGCTGACGCATTGGAAATAATTAACAAGCGGATTAAAGCAATTGAAGCCAAGATTTCGAAGGTGTATGGGAGTATAGATGAAAACTACACAACTTCATTGTTTGACGAAAATTGGATTTTAGTAAATTTTGAACGATTCCACAAAGAGTTTGCTGAAAAAGTATCTGGTCACAGCAAAAAACGAAGAGAACTTCAAACAGAGTTCGACAAGCAAAAAGGAATTAAAGAAGGCAAAGAGAAAGCGAAAGCGGAATTGCTTAACAATGCAGTGCCCCTGCCAATTGGCATTCCTTCTAAATTTCATATGGAAGAGATGCTTAACGATGAACTATGTAAAGTATGTAATCGTGAAGCAAAAAAAGGTTCAGAGGCCTATGCATTTATGATGAAAAGACTTCAAACCTATTTGGAGAGCCAGGTTGTTGAAGATAATGAATCTGACAGGGATGAACCTCTTTTCAAATTTGATTACACAAACAGACTTGAGAATTTAAGCATTAGCCATGAAGATAATCTAAAAAACCTGAGGTTGATTAAAACCAAAATAAAAGAACTTTTTGAATATAATAATGAGCGCAAGAAAGATATTGAAGACCTTGAGGAACAACTGGGAAAGGAAATAGCTGAAAGAGAGCAAATTTTAGGAAAATCGAGCATTGGTGAGGATAAACTAATCGATGTTCTTAAAAACTACAATGCCTGGCAGAGAGACTTGAAAACCCGCAACCAAGAGCAAATAGATTATGACACAAAATTAACAAGCATTGAATCAGAGTTAACAGCTAAAAAAGACGAAAAGGATAAAGTTGACACTAATTCGGTTAGCTCATTTTTAATTAAAACGAGAGACATTCTACGTGACATCGAAACTGTTTTTATAGAAACAAAAGAGCAAAAGTTTGATGAATTCATTGATAAACTGCAAGTAAAGTCTAATAAATTCCTGGAACTTATAAATATTGATTCTTTTACCGGAGAGATTTCTATTTCTAAGAAGAGCCGGTTGGGTAAAACAAGGGTTGAGGAGCAATAAATTCAAAATGGCAGGCCGTTTTATAAACCGAACGAATCTCTGGAAACATCAATGTACATCTCTATACTTTTTGCGATCTCTGAATTAGCTTATGAAACGAAGAATGAATATTATCCCTTGATTTTTGATGCTCCTACGTCATCATTTGGTGATTATAAAACGTCACAGTTTCTAAATTTGATTTATGAAACAAAAAATCAAAAAATTCTTCTTACTAAAAGTTTTCTTGACAGAGATAAAACTACGAGGAAATTGTACATTAAGAAAGAATTTGATAAGGTGAAACGAAATAAGGCATTTTGGGTTAAACTCGAAGAACCTTTTGATAAAAATGATTTGACAACAATCAATACAAATGTAATTACATTGTAACATGAAGAACTTATTTGATAAATGGAAAACGAAAATTCCTAAATACAGTGAGGTACATAAAGACTTATTCACTTCACTTTCTCAAAAATATGGTGCAGAAGGTGAGAAGAAAATAAATCTGGGTAAGCATTTCAGTACCAACTATGAATTGTACACTTATGCTTTTTTCTTAGGGCTTTACAACAATGAATTTACACCAATTCCTGACGGAGAAAAGAAAACAGATTTTAGCCACCATATTCAGCACTGGGGTAGCAAAACAACTGTCTCAATACGTAAGGACTTCACGAACTTGCAAGAAAATATTTTTATTGCACTTTTAGCAAAAACAGACATTGACTTTGTCGCTCTTGAAAAAGGAGACTTAGATGAAGATGACGCTGTAAAATCATTAATTAGCACAATGGAATCATACACCAATGGTGGACTGACTTTGATAAAGGAAAAATTGGAAGAAAATCCCAACTACTTCCTTCAACCAACTTCATTTTTGAATATGATTTTAGAATCTGAAAATGTATAGTGTACAAGCAATTGTCATCCCATCATAAGTTCGGATTATTTTTTATCCATTCCGATTTCTCACACACCCCGGTGACCCACAACTCCATAATGGCGCGCGTCATTGCTGTGTAAAGTAGTGATCTTTCAGAAACGAGGTAGGCCTCCTTCTGCTCCGCACTCCATTTCTGATAATTACTTGGCAAATATGGACAGCTGTCTTTTGACAATCCCGTCATAAATACAATTTTGTACTCCAAACCTTTGAGGCTGTGGAACGTGCACAAGTGAACCCCATTCCTGTTGCCTGATTCTTCCCTCACATCGAAATAAGGGATTCCTTCAGTGTGCAGGTATTTGATCAAATCGCGGTAACCGTTGCGGGTGCGTGCAGCCAAAACGATATCCGAATAATTGATCATATCTTCTTTCTGAACCCGTTCCTCTACCTTTTTAAGAATAAAGTGCCACTCCTGGTCAATGGTTGGAAAAACCTGATACT
>SLHT01000123.1 GCA_007136055.1 Syntrophomonadaceae bacterium | reverse complement strand
CTTTATTTCAAAAAAACATACCGAAAGTATTTTATCATATATGTCAAATCCTGCAATAATATTTGCCCGGGGTCTGACGAATGTTCTTTTTCAGCTCCAGGGAAAGGAGAAGGGCGCTGGCCATAGATGCTTTTATTCCGCTTTGCCGGATAATGTTATCGATATGCATCGGCTGGTAGGGTATCAGGCTAAGAAGGTTTTTTTCATCTTCTGTAAGGTTTATTCCGCACGTCTCAATAGTCAGCTGCTGTTCAGTAGTCTGACCGGAAAGCAAATCGAGATTAAGTTCTTCAAGAATATCAGCTGCAGATTCAACCAGTCTGGCCCCTTCCTTAATTAAACGGTGAGAACCAAGGCTGTAGGGACTGCCAATATTGCCGGGAACGGCAAATACCTCACGGTTTTGTTCAAGAGCATAATTTGCGGTAATCAATGCGCCGCTTTTTGCCGTGGCTTCGACAACAACACTGCCTAATGATAAACCACTGATAATTCTGTTTCGCTGGGGGAAATTCGCCGGCCTTGGCTCGGTACCCGGAGGGAACTCGCTTAGCACGACACCTTCATTAATAATCTTTTCCATCAATTCAAGGTTACGGGGCGGGTAGCAGCGATCGACTCCGCAGCCGAGGACAGCAACAGTATAGCCGCTGTTTTCAAGAGCGCCCTGATGAGCCGCTGTGTCGATTCCTAAAGCCATCCCACTAACTACAGTTACACCGGCAGCGACCAACTCGGAAGCCAGGCGCTGGGCAACCTCCCGACCGTAAAATGTACAACGGCGGCTGCCGACTATGGCCACAGCCGGCCGAGCTATATTTTGTAAAGAACCGCGGTAATATAAAAGCGGTGGGTCAGAAATCTGCTTCAGTAATGAGGGATAGCCGGGGCAATATGGTGAAACACAGGCGATATTTTGTTCTTCCAGGCGAGCCCAGAGCTTAAGCGGGTCAAGGTTTAAACGCTCCTGGTCAAGTTTATTGGCATTTTTTTGCAGTTTAAGAACCATTGTGATTTCATCAGAAGAAGATTCCCAGGCTGCCCTGGCTGTCTCAAAATGCTCAATCAGGGCCGCAATGCGACGCGGCCCGAGAAAAGAAATAGAGTTAAGTGCGTTGTAGTAGACTAGATCTTTAGGTTCTTTTTTCATTTGGCTTATAGTTTAATCGAGAGATGTTACTCCTTCACTCTTTAGTTTTTCAAGAACAATTTTTGCTTCTGCAAATTCGGGAAGTTTACGACAGAGCAGTCCGTACTCCAGGCTGTCGACCAGGGCTATCCAGCTGGCTTCAATAACATTAGGCGACACGCCGACGGTACCCCAGCTTTTGTGATCATCACTCGACTGAATCAAAACGCGGACCTGGGCGCCTGTTCCGTCAACACCGTCAATAACACGTACCTTGAAGTCGATTAACTTAATTTTTTTCAATGCCGGGTAAAACCCTTCAAGGGCCTTACGCAGGGCATTATCAAGTGCATTAACTGGACCATTACCCTCTGCAGCGGTGTGCACCTGTTTATCGCCGACCCTGACCTTAATTGTTGCCTCGGAAAAGAGTTGGCCGTCTTCCCTTTTTTCGATAATCAGCCTGAAACCTTCTAATTTAAAAAGCGGGGTGTATGCTTTCATCATTTTTAAGACAAGCAGTTCAAAGGAACCCTCAGCCCCTTCAAACTGGTAGCCATAATGCTCCATTTCTTTGATTCGCTGAAGTACTGACGCAGTCTCGGGCCGATCTTTATCAAGCTTCAGGTTGTTTTGGGTTGTTTTTAAAGTGATACTACTCCGCCCGGCTAGTTCGGAAACCAGGATACGGCGTTGGTTGCCCACCCGGTTAGGGTCAGCATGTTCATATGTCTCCGGTTTTTTGCTCACTGCATCGACATGAATGCCTCCCTTGTGGGCAAAAGCATTAAACCCAACATAAGGCTGCTGATCAGCAGGAGCAATGTTAGCCAGCTCAGCAATATAGCGGGAAAGTTTAGTTAACCCGCTCAGCTGCTCGGATGTTACTGCCTGAAAACCCATTTTCAACTGCATATTTGGTATGATCGTGCAGAGGTTAGCATTACCGCAGCGCTCGCCGTAACCGTTGATAGTGCCGTGGATTTGAGTAATTCCTTCACGAACAGCAAGCAGCGAATTAGCTGTCGCCATACCTGCGTCATCGTGGACATGGATACCTAAGGATACCTTGCCCCTGTCTTTTACGGCTCCCAGAATAGCGGGTATTTCCCAGGGCATTAACCCTCCGTTTGTATCACAGAGAACGACAACGTCAGCGCCCCCTTCTGCAGCTGCCTCCAGGGTTTTCAAAGCGTATTCAGGGTTGGCCTTGTATCCGTCAAAAAAATGTTCGGCATCAAAAAACACTTCCCGCCCCAACGATTTCAGGTAAGTAATAGTATCTTTAATCATGGCCAGATTTTCATTAAGAGTAGTTTTTAAAGCGTCGTGGACATGAAAATCCCAGCTTTTTCCGAAGATAGTTACTGTATCGGTTCCCGATTCGACCAGGGCACGAATATTCAGGTCTTCTTCCATCGCCACTCCCGGCCTGCGTGTACTGCTGAAAGCGCAAATCCGGGCATTTTTAAAATCCATCTTTGCTGCCCGTCTGAAGAATTCAATATCCTTGGGATTTGATCCGGGCCAGCCTCCCTCGATATAACTGACCCCAAATTCATCAAGCATTTCGGCAATTTTTAATTTATCAGATACAGAGAAGGATACTCCTTCCCGCTGCGAGCCATCTCTTAGTGTGGTGTCGTATATATCTATTTTTCGCATCG
>SLHT01000177.1 GCA_007136055.1 Syntrophomonadaceae bacterium | reverse complement strand
TGACGTTTGACATTAATCAAGAAGACCGCATCGGCCTGGTGGGGCCCAACGGTGCCGGCAAGACAACCCTGGCCGACATTCTCATAGGCCAGCAGCAGCCGGACGGAGGACAGATTATCCGCTATAAAAACAACCTGAGCATTGGTTACCTGCGCCAGGCTACTTCTTATACCCTCAATGTTTTCAACCAGCTGGTGGAAGATGCTGGCGGCGATGCCGGAGAGTTTCTCTCCCTGACCAGCCACCTGGGGTTGCGCCAGGTAACCCGCTGGGATGAGGAAAGGTTTCAGGGCTTAAGTGGCGGCGAGCGTACCAAGCTTGCCCTGGCAGATATCTGGCGCACCCAACCGGACCTGCTGGTACTGGATGAACCCACCAATCACATGGACTACCAGGGCACCCAGTGGCTTATCGGCGAGCTTAAAAAATACCAGGGAGCTGCGGTAATAATCTCTCACGACCGTTACTTCCTGGACCAGGCCACCGGCAAGACGGTGGAGCTGGAAAATGGCAAAACCCAAGAATATACCGGCAACTACAGTGCTTACCGCCAGGAAAAGCAACGCAGGTTTGCCAGCCAGCAACACACCTATGAGGTTGAACAGAAGCAGCAGCAAAAGATAGAAGAGGAAATAAACCGCCTGGGCCGCTGGTCGGACAAGGCCCACCGGGAGTCCACCAAGCAGGAAGGCATGAAGGAGTATTTCCGTCTTAAGGCCAAAAAGATGGACCGTTCGGCCAAGTCCCGCATCAAGATGCTGGAGAAGATGAGAAGGGAAGGGGTGGAAAAACCCCAGGCAGAACAACAGGTGCGCTTCGGCCTGGACCAAGCGGAGAAGCGGGGGAAAAGAGTCATTGAGGCTCGCAACCTGACCATGGGCTATGGCGAGCACACCCTGTTTTCCCAAAGTGACTTTTTCATCCAACGGGGTGAGAAGGTGGGGCTGTGGGGCCCCAATGGCAGCGGCAAAACCACCTTTATCCGTTTGCTTCTAGATCAGGAACAACCCCGGGCCGGAGACCTCTGGGCCAGCGAGACGCTGCATGTGGGGTATCTCAGCCAGGATGTAACTGACCTTAACACCGATGAGACGGCCCTGGAATACCTGGGTGTCACCGACCGGCAACAGGTGACCCAGGCTCGCACCCTGCTGGCCAACATGGGCTTCGACAGCGCCATGGCAACCCGGCCAATGGGGCAGCTCAGTCTGGGAGAGCGGACCCGTGTAAAGTTGGCGGGGATGATTCTACAGCAGGTGGACATGTTAATATTGGACGAGCCCACCAACCATCTGGACTTGCCAAGCCGGGAGCGTCTGGAGGAGACACTGGCGGATTATAACGGCACTATGTTGGTGGTCACCCATGACCGCTATTTTCTCGAGCGAATCTGTGACAAGCTGCTGATATTTAACCGGCAGAACATTGTCCGCCAGGAAATGGGCTTTGCTGAATACATGGCCAGGCAGACCCCGGAGGCAAAGCAAGATAGCAGCCAGCAAAGGACCATTATTGAAACCCGCATGGCCTGGCTGGTAAACAAGCTGTCTGAGCTTTCTCCGGAGGACGATGATTACGCCCAGTTTGATCAGGAGTTCCATGAGCTGGTCCAGAAAAAGCGTGAACTGGAAAACACCCAGGATTGAAAATTCCCCCGGCATGTGCTATATTTTCCTTGCAAAAGGGGTTGTAGCTCAGGGGGAGAGCGCCTGACTCACATTCAGGAGGCCGCAGGTTCAATCCCTGCCAGCCCCACCATAAACTTAGCCTCAGGTTGCCCTGAGGCTTTTTTGTTTGGGAGAAAATATACAGATTTTAACAAGCAGGTAAACAAATTAAAGTAAAGTGAAGTGTCTTAGCATTTTACACCGTAGCTTGGCAGATTGCGGGCAGCGTAAACTTCCAACATGTGCAGAAGGTTGATACTTGTTATCGATACTTTCTGTAAGGAAATGTCTTCAGTTCAGGCAGCGCCACTCTGCTGACATTGCGCGACAGTATCCCTTCAATCTCCCATTACGATCAGATGGAACGATCCATCCTGCGGGTTCCCATCGGAATCGAACAGCTGAACAACTATCACGTCGTTGCCGAGGCCAATCCTGTTACCAGCTATGGTGCTGACCATCTGTGAACTTAAGATGCTTGTGGTGCTGGTGGCGACCATGCGATAGTTCGAAATGGGTCGGTTGAATTGCACAGTGTATCTACCTACGTCTATGCGGGTGGCACTGACGACGTCGGGAGATTGGATGACGTCCCCGCCTGAGGTGACCCTCGCGTGCAGCAGTGTCCGTGGTGCATCGACGTCGGCATCTTCCAGATCGCCTACCCTATCGTCAAGGCTGGCATTGTCGGATGCCAGATCAGCGACCTGAGCTTTAAGGGATGCCACCTCATCTTTCAGGTCGGCATTGGCTTCCTTCAGGCTCTCCACCTCGGTCTGCAAGTCTTCCAGGCTCTCCAGCTGGGTCTGCAAGTCTTCCAGGCCCGCCTCAACCATCTGAGCAATCAGATCTTCCAAACTATCAACTTGTTCCTCGTCTACTACTCCTGTCGAATCTTCGCCATTATCATTATCCGTTCCGGTACAGGCCGTAACCAAAAAAATCACAAAAACAACAGTCAACATCTTTAGTAATGCATGTCTGGACATTTTATTTCTCCTTTCATTTTTTATTGTACTGGGTCAAATGCGATAGTGTAAAATCAAGTTCGCAAAAGTAAAAAGGTAAAACCATCGGCAACTCCGAAATGGTAAGTGATGAGCAAACCAAAAAGGAGTTGGTACCGATGG
>SLHT01000081.1 GCA_007136055.1 Syntrophomonadaceae bacterium | reverse complement strand
TTAACAAAACAGAATTCGCAGCCGCAGCTAAAGTTGATTACTTCAGGCTATGCTTAACTATTCTCCGGATGCAAGGCTGCCACCAGGTAGCCAACTCCAAAGGGGCCTTCGTAGGAAATAATTTCAGACCTGAAATTATGATCAAGCATCCCGAGGGCGATAATAATAGAGCGTAAACCGCATTCACCGGCTTCTTCTACCAGCTGCTGGTCAAGGTTAAGAATATCTTTGACCCGGCCGTTTCTTATAAGCTCCACCAGCTGCTGGTCAAAAACAGCGCCCTGTGGATTATAACCCGCCGGTGCACCGGGAATCAGACGATGCGAAAGATCACCGCTGGCTACTACTGCTGTGGGTAATCCTCTTTTTTCGATTGCCCTGCGGAGGATACTGCCGAACCGGTAAAGCAAATCATAGGGTTGAAAACCGACGCCAACATACATTCCTGGTGTGTTGATCCCCGCTTTCTTTAAATAATAAAGCGGCACGAGGACACCATGGTCAAGGTTGTTTCTGCCAAAGGAAGCTTGACCGGAATTACCGAGCAGAGCCGGTTTAACCGGTTCTTTAGATGACTCTTCTACCAGCAGTTCGATTAACTGCTGATCACTTTCCATTTCGAGTTGGATACCTGGAAAGCCGAACTGTCCAAAGTTACCGCTTGATTGTTTGTCAGCCAGGACTGCCGGACCTTCAGGTAATACTTTGCCATGCGGGGTAATTATAACAGTTAATTCAGGGCCTTTCTCCTTCATGTGGCTGCTCAGCAGCTTCATTCCATCCACGGTCTTTTGCGCTTTTTTTATTTCGCCTCGACCGATTTCGGGAATAATAATCGGGGGGTGCGGTGCAATGCCGATTATCGACAGCATCTTTATTTAACACCTGCCTTCAGTCCGGAAGTCAGAAAAAACAGGCAAAACAAGGCCTTCTAAATTCCGGTCTTATAGTTATCTCTCATGTAAAGTATAACAAATACAGTGGCCCCGAACAAATCCAACTGAAGGGAGATTAATTGCAGGCCTTCATGAAGCTTTTGCTTTGCTTGACAGATTTATGCAAATGGCCTAACCTATGATCAAGCCAGGTGAGTCTTCTGCAAACAGTAAAGCTTCAAGGAGCAAACTTTATGAGCAGCGAATACCAGGATACAGATAAATTCACAGCCGCTATCCAGGCCATCTTTCCTAAGTTAATGCACTACTTAATCGCGGAGGAAAACCGTGAGCTGACCGGGTTGGGGATAACCCCTAGTCAGATCAACGCCCTGTTAGTGCTCTATTTACATGATAACCTGACTATGGGAAAATTAAGCCAGGAAATATACCTTGCTGAAAGCGCCGCTACCCGGTTGATCAACCGGTTGGTCAATTTAAATCTTGTCAAACGACGTGGTGACGATCAAGATCGCAGGGTAGTACGGGTTACACTGACTTCTTACGGCAGAGAGCTGTCGCGCCTTGTTTTTGAGAGACGTTCATTCCGCTTCAATAACCTGGCCCAACGCCTTGACCAATCCGAAAGAGAAAATCTGATTGTTTCTCTGCAAGCAGTTATGCGAGTTTTTGAAGAGTTGGAGCAAACCAGGGGACCAGTTGAAAATAACGCCGCCCTCAATCAGGATAGATAAATACTTTATACTTTATCTCACTCTCCTCTAAAGAGTAAATAAAACTAAACTGACCCTGCTTATGTTTTTGTTCATGCTTTCTTATGTTACATATCTTGTTCTCAGGTTTTAAGATAGGTTTAGGCGGACCAGCTCAACACTTAAGCTGTAATATTTCAAATTATCTCTGCTGAAATGGAAAGCGAGGATACCTCGCAAATGCCTTACAAAAACGAAACAACAAACAATGAACCGCTCTGGCATATTCTGCTCACATTTTTAAAAGTGGGCGCTTTTACTTTTGGGGGCGGTTACGCCATTTTACCCGTAATACAACAGGAAGTGGTCGAAAGGAAAAAGTGGATCAGCCAGGAAGAGTTTTCCGACATCCTGATTATTACCCAGGGCATGCCCGGGCAGCTGGCCTTGAACAGTTCCATCCAAATTGGTATCCGCCTGCGTGGCATCCCCGGCGGCTTGATGGGAGCCCTGGGCGTTACCGCTCCATCATTTATAATTCTTCTCGCCATTGCCGCTTATTTTTATCCGCTTTTCCGTGACAATAATTACGTCCAGGCCATTTTTTACGGCGTCAGGCCTGCAGTTGTAGCTTTAATTGCTGCTGCAGCCATTAAAATGGGCCGCAACATATTACACGGCTTAAACGGAATGATTCTTTGTTTTATATTGCTGGTAGTTGCGATTATCACTCAGATTCACCCGATTATTATCCTGCTGATCGGAGGGTTGGCCGGACTGATTATCTGTAGAAAGGGAATTTCATTATGATAGCCATACTTTTAGATTTGTACTGGTCATTTTTAAAGGTCGGCCTTTTTACTATCGGTGGCGGCTATGCCATGATTCCCCTGATGGAAGCTGAAGTGATCACTGTCCACGGCTGGCTAAACGCTTCTGAATTTCTCGATATTATTGCTGTGGCAGAAATGACCCCGGGCCCGATTTCAATTAATGCCGCCACCTTTATCGGCTATACCATGGCCGGTGTTACCGGCTCACTGATTGCCACTTTAGGGGTAATCACCCCTTCCCTGGTTTTACTGCTATTGTTATCGCGTGTTCTGGTCAAGGTGATTCAAAATCCAAGCGCTGCGAACTTTTTAAGCGGCTTGCGTTCTGCCCTGGTGGCTTTAATTTTGCTTGCGTCTTTCACTCTTGGACAAACTGCAATTATTGATATACCAACAGTCCTGATTTTTGGCCTGCTGCTGATCGCCAGCTTAATGCGTCAGGTCAGCCCCCTTTACTTTGTTGCTGCCGGGGCGTTTCTCGGCCTGCTTTTGTTTCCGTATTAACTGATCTATGTTATACTATCAATGATTAATAACAGACTCCGAGCCTCTTCACCTACTGCCTGGGTAAGGCTATGGTGGAAGGCCTGGGTTGGGTGAGAAATCCCCCCGCCTCCCGTAATTGGAAAGGAGACTATGCCGTAAGGCCGCGTTTTCTTGCAACTGGAGGCGCGGTTTTTATTTTTCATATATTACTGATTCCTGTAATACCACGACAAATACAATGGATGATTTTTTTATGTTTGCACTTTTTTTTTAATTATCCGGCATGCCAACGTCCGATCTCTAAGATTGAGGTGTATTGATGAAGCTAATGAAGGTTACCGACCCTGAAAAAGTTTTGGAACTGATTACCGAACACTTTTCAGCCCTGCACAGTGAGAGCCTGCCCCTTGAAAAAGCAGGCGGCCGATGCCTGAGTGATAAAATTGAAGTTCCTGAAGATGTTCCCGGTTTTGATCGTTCCACGGTAGATGGCTACGCCGTCGCAGCCAGGGATACTTTTGGCTCATCTGAAGGGGTTCCGGCCATGTTGGAATGCGTCGGAGAAGTATTAATGGGCCAGTCAGCCCCACCAATAAAAAACGGTCAGTGCTGTCTCGTTCATACCGGCGGCATGCTGCCAAAAAGTGCTGATGCGGTAGTCATGATGGAAGATACCGATTTAACCGACAATATGATCCAATGCTTCCGCCAGATAGCTCCCGGCGAAAATGTAATTCACCGCGGTGAAGACCTTAAAAAAGGAGACACTACCCTGTTTAAAGGACACAGACTGCGCGCCCCTGAAATAGGAATGCTCGCCTCACTGGGTATCACCACGGTAAATGTTCACCGCCCACCGCTAATCGGTTTTTTTTCAAGCGGCGACGAACTGGTAGACTATAATACAGCAGTTCTCCAACCCGGGCAGATCAGGGACAGCAATGCTCCTGCCCTGCAATATCTGGCTGAGCAAAACGGAGCATCAGTTAAATATGGCGGAATTCTGCCCGATCGTTTCGAAACTTTCTTTGAAAAAAGCCGGGCTTTGCTTGATGAAACTGACCTGCTCGTTTTTTCAGGGGGCAGTTCAGTAGGCAGCCGTGACTACACCGCCCTTACCATGCAGAAACTGGGCAAGCCGGGTATGCTGGTAGAAGGGATCTCAATTCAGCCGGGAAAACCAACCCTGCTGGCCAACTGCGGCGGCAAACCGGTGTTGGGCCTGCCTGGTCATCCAGTATCGGCTTTAAATATTTTTGCCATCTTCGGAAAAGCAATAATCGATCGCTTAACCGGGTGGAATAGGCCTGGCTATGACCCAACAGTAAAAGCGGTATTAAGCCGCAATATTCCATCACGTTCGGGACGAACGGATTACGTGAGAATTAAACTGGAAAAAACAATCGATGAACTGAAAGCTGTTCCTGTTTTTGGCCGCTCAGGCATGCTGCGCACCCTCTCCGAAGCTAACGGATTGCTGATTGTTCCTTCAGCCAATGAAGGCCTGAACGCCGGAGAAACGGTAGAAGTGAAAATTTGGGAATAATTTATTCGACATGTAACTATATATTAATACTGACAGGAGAGCATTAATGAGAAAAATTTACTTAAGCAATACTCCCCGGCAGGAAGCGCTGGATATTTTTTTAACTAAAGCAGAGATTCCCCGCCGTTCAGAAAAGGTGTCGTTAACAGAATCACTGGGGCGGGTCACATCAGAGGCAGTTTTTGCCCGGCTTTCCATGCCCGGTTATCATGCCTCAGCAATGGATGGCATTGCCGTGCAGGCAGAAAAAACTTTTAGAGCCTCCGACCAGTGTCCGCTTAAGCTTAAGGCAGAAGTTGATTATTGCAATATTAACACAGGTGGTCCTCTGCCTCCCGGTTTTAATGCCGTAATCAAAATTGAAGATATTCAATTGCTTAAAGATAACAGCGTTGAAATAATCGCTCCGGCTACTCCCTGGCAGCATGTTCGGGCCGTGGGAGAAGACGTGGTTGCGGGAGAAATGATTATCCCCGCCTGGCACAGCCTTAGGCCACCTGATCTGGGAGCTCTTCTGGCAGGTGGGATCACAGAAGTTGATGTCCTTGCCAAACCAAAGGCAGCTGTCATTCCCAGCGGCTCGGAAGTAATCGAACCCTGCAGGGAAAGAAAGCGGGGTAGCGTTCCCGATTTTAACAGCACGGTAATCGCCGCTTACCTGCTTGAATGGGGTGCAGAACCAGCTGTATTACCGATAGTGCCCGACGAACCTGAGAAAATTAGGGCGGCGGTGATAACTGCCCTGGAAAAATTCGACCTGGTGATTATAAATGCCGGCTCTTCAGCAGGGGAAAAAGATTACACCTTTGCAGTAATCGAAGAACTGGGTGAAGTTTTTTTTCATGGAGTAGCTACCCGTCCCGGCAAACCGACTATCCTGGGACAGGCAAAAAACAAACCAGTAATTGGCCTGCCCGGATATCCGGTTTCGGCTTACATGAGCCTTGAATGGTTCGTGCAGCCGCTGGTCTGCCGCTACCTGGGCCTGCCTGTCCCAAAACGTGAAAAACTCTCTGTAACCCTGGGCAGAAGAGTTGTTTCAGAAGTCGGGGTTGAAGAATTTGTACGCATGACAGTTGGTTATGTAAAAGACCGCTATATGGCCAACCCCTTAACCCGTGGTGCAGGGGTGACCATGTCGCTGGTCAGGGCTGACGGTCTGCTGATCATCCCAGCCAACTCCCTTGGTTTTGAACAGAATGAAACGGTAGAAATTGAACTCTACCGGCCGCAAAGTGAAATACACAGCAATCTGCTGGCAGCAGGGAGCCATGACCTGATTATTGATCTTATAGGCACGGCCATTAAAGAACGCGATTCATTAATGAGCCTTACGTCCTCTCACCTTGGCAGCATGGGCGGTATTGCAGCCATTGGACGCGATCAGGCCCACCTGGCAGGGATTCATCTTTTTGATCCTGCTACAAAAGAATATAACCGGCCTTATATCAAAAAAATGCTGCCTGATAAAAAAGTTCGCCTGGTAAACCTCACTTACCGGATGCAGGGTTGGATTGTTCCAAAGGGAAACCCTGACAGAATTGAAAACATTGAAGACCTGATCAATAAAAAGCTTGCATTTATAAACCGCCAAAAAGGATCAGGAACACGCGTTCTTTTTGACCACTTGCTGCTGGAAGCAGATTTATCTCCAGGCGAGATTAAAGGTTACGAACGTGAAGAACACACCCATTTAAATTTAGCCGCTGCTGTTGCGGCTGGAACTGCCAGCGTCGGGCTGGGCATCCTGCCGGCGGCAAAAGCTTTTAACCTTGACTTCATACCCATGGTTGAAGAACGCTATGACCTGCTCTTAAGCGATGCATTTTACAAAAGCAGGGAAGCGCGCCTGTTATTTAATATTATTACTGATCAATCTTTCCAGTGGAAGGTAGAAGGCCTGGGCGGATACAGCATGCGAGACGCAGGAAAAGTCATTGATGTCTGAGAGCAAGAAGGGAGTACACACCATGCCATTGATCGATGCACATGGAAGAAAACATGACTATTTAAGAATTTCGGTAACCGACCGCTGCAACCTGCGCTGTGTCTACTGCATGGGCGAAGAAGGAATTGAACAGCTGCCTCACAGCGACATACTTAGCTATGAAGATATTTTAAAAGTAGTTAAAGCCGGGGCGGAACTGGGCATTAGTAAAATAAGGATTACCGGGGGAGAGCCACTGATCCGCAGGGAAATTATCAGACTGATTGAACAGATTGCCGCTGTTGAAGGCATCGGCGACCTCTCCATGACTACCAACGGCGCTTTACTGCCCCGTTACGCAGCCAATCTTAAAAAAGCCGGCTTGGACAGGGTCAATATCAGCCTTGACACTTTAAAACCAGATCAATACCGCAGTATTACCCGCTGCGGTGAATTGAAGCAAGCTTTAGACGGTATTGAAGCAGCTTTGAAATACGGCTTGCAGCCCGTTAAACTTAATACAGTTTTAATGAAAGGCATAAATGATCTTGAAGTAAACGACTTTTTACGGCTGACCCTGGATAAACCGTTGCACGTCCGCTTTATTGAATATATGCCGATCGGTGATCACGACCGCGGTTACCGCGACCATTACCTGCCCCTAAGTTTTATTGAAGAAAAAGCCAAACAAGCAGGCCTGCCACTTACCCCGGCCCCCCTGCCAGGTGGCGCAGGACCGGCCGAGTCATACACCATTCCCGGGGGCAGGGGAACGGTTGGCTTGATCCACCCAATCAGCAAACATTTCTGCGATACTTGCAACCGCCTGCGGCTGACTGCAGAAGGCAACCTTAAAGCCTGCCTTTATTGGCAGGATGAAAAGCCGGTTCGCCCGGTTTTGAATGATAAAAAAGCCCTGCAGGCCCTGATCCGGGAAGTGCTGGCCGGTAAACCTGTCGAGCACCAGATGGCCGCAGATGGCATTTGCGGCACGGTAAAACCGGGCACAATGCGCGGGATGTCTAAAACAGGGGGATAAAAAAGAGTTGGCAACGGGACAAAACCTTAAATGAGCTGACAACAGAAAGGTTGCAGCTGCCGAAAATTAAATATTGGAGGTGTGTTTATGCCACCGGTAACGATAAACCTGGTTGCCGCCCAATCAAAAACCGGCAAAACAACAATCCTGGAAAAACTGCTGCCTGAGCTCAAAAAACGCGGGCTGCATGTTGCTGCCCTGAAAGGACACCTTGATCATTACGATCTTGATCTGCCCGGTAAAGACAGCTGGCGTTTTGCCAAAGCCGGGGCTGAAGTTTCAGGGATGACCACCCCGCAAGGCTATTTTCTGTTCGGTTCAGCAGAAGGTAAGAGCGGCAATGAAGCTGCCACCGAAATGCTCGGGCACATCGATTTAATAATTATTGAAGGGAACAAGAAAAGTAAAAACCCGAAGATCGAAGTAGTGCGCAGCGAAGTCAACTCCAGACCGCTTCTTCCTGAAAATACCATTGTTGTTGTTACCGACCGCAAAGATCTAAACTTGGATATCCCGGTTATTGATATCGATGACAGCACAACCCTGGCAGATTTCATCTTTAATCACTTTTTCGCTTCAGACCAGAACCTTGTTTCCCCTGCCAGCCCTGAAGAACTGACTCACTTTGATAAATCAGGACGGCCCAGGATGGTTGATGTCTCGGAAAAAGCAGAGACCGGCCGTGAAGCCTATGCCAGGGGCGAAATAACGATGGACCCCGATACCCTGGCCCGGGTGATATCCGGTAGCATAGCCAAAGGCGATGTGCTGGGCGTAGCCCAGGTAGCCGCCGTGATGGCAGTTAAGGAAACCGGCCGCCTGATCCCAATGGCCCACCCGCTCGGTATTTCAGGGGTAGAAGTAGATTTCAACCCAACTGTAGAAGACTCTAAAATTGAAATCGGAGTCAGGGTTAAACTGACCGGACAGACCGGGGTGGAAATGGAAGCGTTGACCGGTGTAAGCATCGCCGCCCTGACTATCTATGATATGTGCAAGGCTGTTGACAAAAACATGATTATCCAAAATATCCGTTTGGTTGAGAAGAAGGGAGGACGCTCGGGGCATTACCACCGCGAGCAAAACAAATAATGGGCGAAATAGTTGCCGTATGCACCAGCCTCGAAAAGGGGCAGCGCAAAATAAATATCGGTGAAAGCGCGTTAATTAAGAATAAAGGCCTGGAAGGTGACGCTCATGCCGGGTTTGCCCACCGACAGGTCAGCCTTCTGGCTGAAGAAAGTATCGCTAAAATGAACGCACAGGGCCTGGATGTCGGACCAGGCGATTTTGCTGAAAATTTGACCACCAGGGGAATAGACCTGGTCAGCCTGCCGGTCGGAACCAGGCTGCAGGCGGGAGTCGAGACAGTTTTAAGAGTGACCCAGATCGGCAAAGAGTGCCATGACCGCTGCGCGATATATCACCAGGCCGGGGACTGTGTTATGCCCCGCGAGGGTATTTTTGCCGAAGTCCTGCTGGAAGGCAAAATAAAAGCAGGCGATAAAATAAACAAAAAAGAGTCCTACAAGTTCGGGGTCATCACGGCCAGCGATAAAGGTTCACGCGGTGAACGTGTTGATGAAAGCGGGCCTGCAATAAGCAAAGATCTGCTGCCCTGGGGCGATGTGATTGACCAGGTAATTGTTCCCGATGATCGTGGTGCTCTGGCCAGGATGATGAAAGAAATGGTTACCAGGGGTGTTGACGCTATCTTCACCACTGGCGGCACGGGATTGAGCCCGCGCGATGTAACACCTGAAGCAACCTTAGAAGTGGTAGACCGCCTCGTGCCCGGCATATCTGAAGCTATACGCCGTGAAACTGCTACAGCAACTGCCAAAGCCATGCTTTCACGCGGGGTAGCCGGAATTTGCAGTTCAACCCTGATCGTTAACCTGCCCGGCAGCCCGAAGGCGGTCACCGAGTGCCTGGCTGTAATTGCGCCGGTACTCGAACACGCCCTGGAAACGGTCAGCGGTCGCGGCGGCGAATGCTCAAGGTGAAAAGGTCGGATGTCGGAAACAGGTGGTTTCTCTCACCTGATTTTTCCTTAGCATATGTTTTATACTGCCTTGTTTTGCTCTCTAGTTTGAACTCTTGCTTCTGTCATTTCTAATCTTTCAGTGCACTGAGTATAGAGCGCAACCGCTCACGATAACCGGCTGCTTCGATAATAGTGCCGGTAACAACGATATCGGCGCCGGCCTGGCGCACCCTGCGGGCATCTATAGCTGTTCGGATGCCACCGCCGACAATAAGAGGAACGGAAAGCTCGCGTTTGACGGCCCTGATCATTCCGGCAGGAACCGGTTGGGCTGCGCCATTGCCTGCTTCCAGGAAAACATATGACATGCCCATAAATTCTGCTGTAAGGGCATAACCAATAGCCTGCCAGAAGTTGTCACGGGCGACCAGTTCAGCTTCTCCAATTTCGCCCAGTTTCATACCTGGTTCGACAAGAATATAGCCTACAGACAGGGTTTCTATTTCAAGCCTTTTTAAAACTGAAGCAACCCGCGACTGGGTGCCGCTAACAAACCTTGAATTACGAGAATTCAGCAGGCTGAGAAAAAGAAATGCATCCAGATTCAGACTGATTGAGTCAGTTCCAGTCGGAAAAAAAAGCACCGGAATTTGTACCCGTTGCTTTACTGCTTCACACGTTTGTGAAAGCACCTGTTGGGCTACCCCAGACGAGCCACCGACAAATATCAGATCACTTCCCACTTCCTGGGCAGTTTCAGCCAGCCGGCCAGCCGCTTCAGAAGTCTGTCGTGAAGGATCAATCAGAGTGACATGAACAGCGCCCTGCTTTAATATTTGATTTACATATTTTTTTATTTTCATTGCACTTACCTTCTTTTTGTCTAGCTGAAGCTAAAATGCACCCCTGATTGCACTGAACAACCATCAAGATTATTCTGTTTTAAAGGAACCTTACTTGTCATAATTATAATTGAGTTTAACCGATTTGACAACTAAGGTGAGCAAAATCTGTTCCCTGTTTACAGCACTTCGTAAAGACCATTCTCCGTTTTAGTCGCCATTTCTCTATTAAGCAGGCTTTCTAAGTGCTTTTGAATCATATTTCGCTCAAAATACACAAGGACCTCCTGTCCGTAATGACGGTGGTAAATTATATTTTTAGTAGACAGCTCATCTAAAGTAGAGGGCTTCTCTTTTAGTATTGCAATAATTGCTTCATCCCGCTGTTCGAGAACTGATTCATAATTGTTTAACTTATGGTCGATATTTTCTGCAACCGGTGAGCTGTGCCCTGTAATTAAAAGTTCCGGCTTCAGGCTTCGCAAACGGCGGATCGATTGACGGAATTGCGACAGATCGGAAGAAGCATTACCATACCAGGGACCGAACCGGGTCAAATCGATATCAGAAGCAAAAACCGTATTGTAATTTTCAATTAAAAAGCCGCAGTGTCCAGGTGTATGACCCGGAAGGTGAAGCACTTTTATCTTCAAATACCCCAGGTCAAAACAATCTCCATCATTTAAATAAACATCAATTTTAGTCGCTGAAAATTTGTTCTGTTTGACCATCTTCCAGTATGACATTATATCAACATGATGGAGGCCGCTCAAACGTAAAAACCCTTC
>SLHT01000065.1 GCA_007136055.1 Syntrophomonadaceae bacterium | reverse complement strand
TTGTTGTAATTAAAGCTATAAGGTTTATTAGCACGTAAGAGAGCATCGGTCATGGCAATTCAGCCATGACCGATGCTCTCTTACGTCAATGTTATAAGCTGATTTTTATATTTGCTATAATAAAACAGGACTTTCTTTAACTCTGCTGGAAATAATTAAGTGGGTGGTGGGTTGAGTATGGCTGATCGGATACTTGTAGTTGATGATGATGAAGGTGTTTGTGACCTGGTTCGCATTGCCCTTGGGAAAGAGGGTTTTATAGTAGACACTGCTCATGACGGAAAAGCAGGTCTTGATAAGGCTTTAACAGGTGATTATATAGTTTTGCTCCTCGACATTATGCTTCCGGAAATTGACGGTTGGGAAGTTTGCCGTCAAATCAGAGGTAGTTATCTCAAGGGTATACCCATAATTATGCTGACTGCTCGTGGTGATGAAGTTGATCGGGTCTTAGGTCTTGAACTAGGCGCTGATGACTATGTGTCCAAGCCTTTCAGCCCCCGGGAGCTGGTAGCCAGGATAAAAGCCTTGATCAGGCGTTCTGATAATTACAACATAACAACCCAAAAATACAGTTGCGGGAAATTGTCGGTTGATCCGCATAAACATATTGCTAAAATCGGGAATAAGGAAGTAGATTTGACGCCGAAAGAAAAGGCCCTGTTGGTCTTGCTTTCCAGCCAGGCCGGAAAGCCTTTAACCCGTAAAGAAATGCTAAAAGCAGTTTGGGGCTTCGATGATTCTGCGGTAATAACCCGGACTGTTGATGAGCACATAAAAAGACTTCGATCAAAAATAGACAGGTTAGATTCTCATAATAGTTACATTCAAACGGTTTGGGGTGTCGGTTATAAACTTGAGGTGAGAGACATTGATTAAATATCTTCGCAAACCGCGCAGCCTGTTTAGCAAACTGATGGTTTCACATTTGTTAGTTGTCGCATTAAGCCTGGTAATAGTCGGCTTATTTCTAACCTACCTTATTGAGAACTATTTCTTTAGTGCCAGGGAATTGGAGGTAGTTGGCCAGGCCAGGGATGCCGCTTACCTGATTGGGGAAGATCTGGTTAGAGAAGATATGGGAGCGGTTAGGAAAACAGCAGAAACCCTGGCATTTTCTATGGATGCCAAAATCAGGGTTCTTAATTACAATCGCATCTTAATTTATACCTATGATCCCGAAACTGAAGGTAGCAGTGCCTACATTGAACCTGTTGAAGGTTTAGGCTTGGAAGACAGGGAAATTGAACATGTTTTTGGGGGTAATATGTTGACTAAGAAGGTATATGGTCCGGTTTTACAGAGAATACTTATTGCAGCCCCTATTTTTAGGGAGGATTATGCTTCTGAGCTTGGAGTGGATTACATCCCTGAAGAATCATTAGTGGTCGGAGCTGTCACCCTTAGTGTCCCTCTCCGGGGTATTGAAGAAACCATTGCCCAAATCAGCCGTCTTACTCTTTACTCCGGAATTATTGGTGTTATTATTGCTGGAGCTTTTGCTTTTTCCCTTTCTAAAAAACTGGTTCGACCATTGCAAAAAATTAATCGTGCTGCTCTTGATATGGCTGCAGGCAACTTTAGGTGCAAAATTAACGAGGACTCTGAAGATGAAATTGGGGGTTTAATAAAAACCTTCAATTACTCTGTTGAACAGGTAGAGAAAAATCTTGAGGAACAAAACCGGCTGGATAAGCTGCGCCGCAATCTTGTGGCCAATGTTTCTCATGAATTGAAAGCTCCACTTGCTTCAGTGCGCGGTTATTCCGAACTTATGTTGGACGGCTTAATAGATGAATCGGAAAAAGAAAAATACCTGAAGGTAATTTTAGATAACTCAGTGCATCTCAGCAGGTTGGTTGATGATCTGCTGACCCTTTCTCATTTAGAGAGCGGGCAGTTATCGCTTGAACAGGAGGAAATATCAGTCGAAAATTTGGTCAATTGGAGCTTTGAAAGTGTCTTGCCCCGTGGAGAAGCTAAAGATCTTAAGCTTTCACTTGAAATCAACCACTCTTTACCTACCCTTAAAGGAGATCAACATCGCCTGTATGAAGTTCTGGTCAACCTACTCGAAAATGCTATAACATTTACCCCTGCGGGAGGTGAGGTAAGACTTAAGGTTTACCACAGGGAATCTCAACTGGTAATGGAAGTGCAGGATACGGGTTGTGGCATAGACGGTGAAGAACTGCCCAATATTTTCGATCGCTTCTACAAGGCAGATAAGGCCCGCCGCCGCAGCGCTAAGGGATCAGGCCTTGGATTGGCTATTTCTAAGCAGCTGGTGGAATTACACAAAGGCAAAATTGAAGTTGAAAGCTGTCCTGGTGAGGGAAGTATCTTTCGTGTTTTATTGCCAATTTAAGCTGTAAATAAAGTTTATCTTTACAATATAAATGACATATATTATAATATAATTATAAAGTGTTTTGTATGTTTTATAAAGTTGCCTCACTCGATTACGGTTTTCTAAGTTTGCTGTTGTTGAAGCGCTTTCAGCGTCAGGCATAAAACCAGGGCAGTACAAAACCAGCAAGATATGCATTATGCAGCTGTATGTTCCTAAGCTATAACTTTAGGTAGGAACTTTAAACTACAGCTACTTAGGAGGGTATAATAATGTCTGAGTTATTGTTACAGTCTGTAGTTATCGTATTCATTTACTTTTTCCTGTTTTTCCTTCTAGCCCAGTTTATCCGTAACAATTCTATAGTTGATATGGGTTGGGGAGCCGGATTTGTATTAGTTGTTTTAGCAACTCTCATTATTCAGGGTGCCTATATGGAAAGAAATCTGCTGCTTTTCCTATTGATCACTATCTGGGGCGGCAGATTAACATACTATATTGTCAGGCGCAATTGGGGCAAACCGGAAGATTTTCGCTATGCCAAGTGGCGCCGTAAATGGGGACGCTGGGTTGTGCCCCGTGCCTTTTTTCAGGTTTTCATGCTTCAGGGATTTCTGATGCTGGTAATTGGCTACCCTATCATTCTGGTTAATGCCAACCCTCAACCCGGTTTAAATCTTCTTGACTACCTTGGTCTGCTGGTCTGGCTGGTCGGTTTCTATTTTGAATCGGTCGGTGATAAGCAGATGGCCGAATTTAAAAAAGAGCCTGCCAACAAGGGGCGGATTATCAATGTGGGATTGTGGAAATACTCAAGGCACCCCAATTACTTCGGTGAAGCTACCATGTGGTGGGGCATTTTTCTGTTATCGCTTTCAGTGCCCCTGGGCTGGAGCGCAATCATCAGTCCTCTGGCCATTACCCTTTTGCTGCTTTATGTTTCCGGGGTACCGATGTTGGAGAAAAAATATAAGGATAACCCTGAGTTCCAGGAATATGCTAAAGTTACCAGTAAATTTTTCCCCTGGTTTCCGAAAAAAACATAATACAATAATCGGGGCTATGCTTTTTTTTGTTACATCTTATAATCCAATATTTCCTGGTTTACACGATAAGTAATGTGACATAATAGGTGCGGTCCCAATTATCACTTTTTATAGCTTAATGGCGCAATAATTATTTAGAAGGAGGAAATAGCTTATGGCAAAATATATACAGCTTTACCTGGTTGTTTTAGCTTCATTTTTTGTGATTGATATGATCTGGCTGGGGCTGGTGGCCAAAAAGTTTTACCGCGATCAACTCGGTTTTTTGATGAGGGAAAGGGTAAGCTGGCCTGCTGCAGTAGTTTTCTACGTGTTTTTTATCGTGGGATTGGTCTATTTTGTTGTTTATCCCGCACTCGGCCAGGACAGCTGGTTTTATGCGTTGTGGACGGGAGCTTTTTTCGGGTTAATCTGCTATGCAACCTATGATTTGACTAATCTGGCCACGCTGAAAAATTGGCCGCTAAAAGTGACTCTCGTTGATCTTGCCTGGGGCTCGGTTTTGTCGGCGGTACTTTCAGTGATTGGCTTTCTGTTTGGCAGGACCATCTTCTAATTAAATGGGACAAGGGGATGGGACAAGGGGACAGGTCATTTGTCCCACCATATTATACCAGTACATCCAGTAATAATTTTGTATTACTCTGAGTTGACCATGTTGGTAAGCCTGGGGATCGTTTCGGCGGCATCGCCCCACAGAGTGATAACATGCGGCTGATTGTAGAGCAGGTTATCGACGCCCGAGTAGCCGGGTTTTTCATCCAGGTTACAAATTATAATGTTCTTTGCTTTTTCTGCATTTAAAATTGGCATCCCAGAAATGGGCGTGCCTTCAGCTGCATTGGCAGCGGGATTAACGACATCGCAAGCTCCGACAACGATAACAAGGTTGGCATGCTCGAATTGAGGGTTGATGGCATCTAAGTCCATCATTTTTTCGTAGTCGATTCCTGCTTCAGCTAAGAGGACGTTCATATGTCCGGGCATACGTCCTGCTACCGGGTGGATCGCAAATTTTACTGAACTACCCTGCCCTTCAAGAGCATCAACAAGCTGACGTACGGCGTTCTGGGCCTGGGCAACGGCCATACCGTAACCAGGTACGATGATGATGCGCTCCGCGCGTTTAAGAATCCCTGGCAATTCAACTTCCGGGCTTTCTGCTTTGCCGATATCTTTGTCTTCGCCAATTTTAGATGTGGCGGTTTCTTCAGCTGTTGGTTCATGATCGTATTTTTTGCTGAGCTTATCATCTTCGGCAGGACGATCTTCCGGCGGTTCTGTTCCAAAGGCCTGCTCGTCTCTTTCCGGTGGGGCAGATTTCTGATGTGAACCGGGGATAAAACCGGCCAGGACAGAAAACAGGCTGCGGTTCATGGCCCGGCACATAATTCGGGTCAGGATCAGTCCGGCAACCCCGACCAGAGCGCCCGTTCCTGAAAGAATGATATTATTTACAGCCAGCCCGGCAATAGCGGCGGCAATCCCAGAAAAAGAGTTAAGCAGGGAGATGACAATGGGCATGTCCGCTCCGCCAATTCGCAAAGTCATGAAAAAACCGGCTAAAAGCCCCAAGAGGGCAATAAAAGGCATTATCTGACCGAAGTATAGACCAAAGAAACTCATATTGAGAATTATTAAAAGGGCGGCCAGCAAAATAGCTATACGTAAAATATGACCGTGCCCCTTAAACTGAATCGGTTTACGGAAAGCAAGCCCCTGCAGCTTTAAAACGGCAATTAGACTTCCGGTGAATGTTAAAGCTCCTACACCCATGGCCAGGCCTGAGGTGCCCCAAAAAAGCATTTCGGCACTTGCACCGGTATAACCCAGAACAGCAGTCCAGACCACAAGTGCAGAGGCAGCCCCACCTAGGCCGTTTAGCAGGGCGACGGTTTGGGGCATGTGGATCATTTTTACAGACTGACCCAGGATCAGGCCAATAATGCCACCGATAGCGATATAGATCAAAGCGGACGAAAATGTGCCCTGTCCGGTGACAATAAAGGTCCAAGTTATAGCTATTAGCATTGACAGCGCTCCGAGACGGTTGCCCCAAAGAGCGGTGCGGGGAGACTGCATTAGCCGGATGCCGGCTAAAAAACCGATCACAATCAGTACTGCTAAAGCTATTGTTACTGCCATGGTATTTCCTGCGCCTCACTTTCACGCTTCTTACCTTTAAACATGCGCAGCATCCGCTCTGTAACCCAGAAACCGCCTGCTACGTTGATCATAGCAAGAATCAGGGCGGCTGCGGCCCAGTTTTCTGATCCTTTTGGGGCGGTGGCAAAAACGGCCAGGGCTCCGATTACAGTAATTCCTGAAAGGGCATTCATACCTGACATCAGGGGTGTGTGCAGCAGAGGAGGCACTGCAGATATTACTTTGTAGCCTAAAAGAGCTGCGGCGATAAGGATAATAAACAAGGCAAAAAGCATATTGAGGTCAACTCCTTTAATCCTTCATAATAGATTGGGTCCACGGCAGGGTCATGAAATATAGGCTTTAAAGCAGCCCCTGGTTTTAAAATTAGTTTGCTTCCATTTCCATGGCTTTAAGGGTGCCGTGATGGACGATACTGCCTTCATGTGTAACCATGGTCGATTGAATTATTTCGTCGCTGTTGTCTGTTTTAATAGTGTTTTCATGTAATACATAATTCAAAAAGTTATTCAAGCTCTGAGCAAACATGTTGGTGGCATCTACAGGAAGGGTGGCAGGAACATTCATGATGCCGCTAATGGTGATGCCTTCATGTTCATATTCTTCGCCACAACGGGTTAGTGAGCAGTTTCCGCCCTGATCTACGGCAACATCGATAATTACGGAACCTTTTTTCATATTGCCGATCATCTTTTCGTTGATGATTGTGGGGGCGACTTCACCTGGAATTAAAGCAGTAAGGATGATGGCGTCGCTTTGTTCAACATGGGGCAGAAGCAACTCCCGCTCGCGCTCATACCATTCTTCAGGCAGGCGACGGGCGTAACCACCTTCACCGATTGCCAGTTCCTGGGGCACGTCAAAATCAACATTTTCGGCTCCCAGGCTGCGGGACTGTTCATTGGCTTCAGGTCGGATATCAAGAGTTTTTACTTTTGCACCGAGTCTTTTAGCAGTAGCAATAGACTGCAGTCCTGCTACGCCTGTGCCGATTACCAGGAATTGAGCAGGCTGGATGATTCCGAATGAAGTGGGCATCATCGGAATAAAACGGCCCAGATGGTTAGCAGCAAATATAACTGCCTTGTACCCGGCTACAGTGCTCATTGATGTTAAGGTATCCATTTGTTGAGCTCTCGAAATTCTTGGTATTCCGTCTAATGTAAAGCTCGTAATTCCTCTCCGGGCAAGGATTTTTAACCCTTCATGGTTGACGGAATGGGCAGGATGTAAAAAACAGATCAATACACTTTTTTCCGGGAAAAGTTCAGCTTCATGCCTGTCCAATTCTTTATGGTGTCTGGGTTCTTTGACCTTTAGTATTAAGTTTGCCTGGCTGTAAATATCACGGACATCGGAGACTATTTCTGCTCCCTTTTCTATGTATTTTGCATCATCAATGTACGCCCCTGCGCCTGCTCCTGACTCGATCAGGACGCGGGCTCCCGAGGCAACCATCTTTCCAACTGTATCGGGAACGGCAGCCACTCTTTTTTCCCCCGGCATAATTTCGCGGGGAACACCAATTATTATCTTGTCTAAATGCATACCAATCACCCCCATTTATTAAGAAAAAAAAGCTTTCGTTAATGTATTTATATCCGCAGTCCTCAGTCAAGGAACTGTAATATTTTTGGTACTTGCTTCCGAAGATATTATATCAGAGTTCAACCGAGGTTAAAACTATAATCAAGGGAAAACCTGAACCGGCAGCTTTACTATTGAGCTTAACCCCTGGTTGTAGTAAGCTTGAAATGCAAATGATCAATGTCATTTATTCGGGGGAATGCAGAGATGATCCTGCTAACCGGAGCGGCAGGTAAAACCGGAAAGGCAGTGCTTAAAGCGTTGCTTGCCCATAATTGCGATCTAGATGTTTGTGTCCTTGTGCGTAGTGAAGAACAGGCCTCGGAGCTAAAAAGAATCGGTGCTGCTAAAGCTGTAATAGGTGATATGAACTCTATGGAAAGTTATCGCCGGTCCATGCGAGGGGTTAAAGCAGCTTACCATATCTGTCCAAACATGCACCCCCAAGAAAAAGAAATAGGCCGCCTGGCTATTGCCGCTGCCTGCGAGAAAGACCTCGAACACTTTGTTTATCACTCAGTACTTCACCCTCAGGCTGAAAAAATGCCTCATCATTGGAATAAAATGCGTGTAGAAGAAATGCTGTTCGAATCAGGGCTAAATTTTACCATTTTGCAGCCGGCGCCATATATGCAGAATATCCTGGCCAGTCGGGAAATAATATATAGTGAAGGTGTATACAGGATTCCATACCCTGTAACTACAAGTTTAAGCCTGGTCGATCTGCTGGACTTGGCCCGGGCAGTAGCAATTGTCATTAGCGAACCGGGTCATAAGGGGGCAATTTATGAGATTGTTGGTACCGGGGGATTGTCCCAGCTGGCAGTTGCAGATCATATTAGTGATGTTCTTGGGCGGGGTGTAGACGCAGAAGAGCAGTCACTTGAGGAGTGGCGAAGAACAGCCGAAAAATCAGGGTTGGGTTCGTACCAGGTAGAAACCCTGGTAATGATGTTTACTTATTATGCCCGTTATGGGCTGGAAGGAAACAGTAATATTTTAAGCTGGCTGCTTAATAGTAAACCGAGCAGCCTCTATAATTTTTTGAAAAGTGATATTACAAACGAAATATAAAGGAGGAGTAAAAGAAGGTGTACTTTACAGACCTGGTGAAGACAGAGGAAATCGATATAACTCCCGAGCCGTTAAAGAAGAAAGGGAGGGCCACTGTCCGCTGGCTGCTTGGAGAACCGGAAGGTGCCCCGAACTTTGAAATGCGTTACTTTTCCCTTTCCGGAGAGATTGCGACTGAGTGGCACAGCCATGCCTGGGAACACCAGGTTTATGTGGTTAAAGGAAAAGGAAAGGTGCGCACGGAAGACAAAGAGATAGATCTTGAGCCGGGCAGTGCGGTGTTTGTTCCAGTCGGTGAAGAGCACCATTTTGTTTGCCCGGAGGGACAATTTGATTTTATTTGTGTTGTTCCGAAGGGCACCAGACCCTGCATGATTGAAAGAAAATGCGATTAATTGTTAATTTTTGACCTTGCAGTTGCAGCTGGTGCTGCATGGTTCCTCCGGAAAAGCTTAAACATTTATTGACAATGACTGGCAATTACGGTATTTTACATTAAAAATTATTATATGTTAATTCCTGAAAGAGAGTGTCTAAATAATATGTCAAAATTCCGGTTGTTGTCCTGTTAATGTTATTTTTGGTTTTTGGTTTTACTTCTACTGCTGCCGGATATATGAGCCATGGTGCAGATTACAATATGGATGGCAGTATAGAAATGCGAAAACAAGCTGGTCATGAATACAAAACCGGTGTCAGGATGCGCCAGGATATCAGCGGCCAGAGTGATATAAACAAGCAATCGAATATTTTATGAAAGAAGGTTATCTGCAAGTAGAAGATAATCAGGACTGAGTTACAGCAGAAGATACATTAAGAAACTTAACCGTTACCACCAGTATCAAGCTGTTCACTCCTGCTAAACATGTTTATGGAACCGGAGAAGCGGTTGTCTGGTGCGAAGATGTACATGAAGCGTTTAGTCCGGTTTATTATGAGGGTGACGGTGCCCCTGACTTTACTGTCAGGAGAAGAGCTCTTAGGTGGGATGCGTTAACATCACAGATTTGGGCAGTTCAGGTTTTAGCCAACCCCGTAGATTTATGTATTATTCATAGTTTATATAAAGGCAAGCAAATTAATATAAATATTTTTCTGAAGGTGGAAGGAAATTTAAAGATTATGGCGAAAGAAAAATACACAAGCAAATATTGCGTATGAACCCTGTGGGAGAGATCCTTAAAAGGACGCCGAAGGAGCAACCTAACGCCTGGCGGGCGGAGGGGAAACTCTCAGGCTTCAGTACCATTGGGGGACGCATCTCTGGAGAGTATTCGCATAAGCGGGGCACCGACGGGGAAAGCCTCTTAAACTTTTAGGGGAGCAATCTCTCAGGTATCAAGGACAGAGTAGAAGCCGCAGGGCTTTCTCTGTCCATTTTATTTAGGTACATAGTTTTAGTAACATAATCTTTGGAGAAAGGAGGATGGTAAGTTGATGAGTGAAGCAAAGAAAACACCATTTTACGAAAAACATGTTGCATTGAACGGTAAAATTGTTAATTACAGCGGTTGGCTTTTGCCGGTACAGTACCCGAAAGGGTTGGTTGAGGAAGTACACGATACCCGTAAGAGAGCAACCATCTTTGACGTCTCACATATGGGGGAAGTGAGTGTCAAAGGTAAAGATGCTGAAGAGTTTCTGCAAAAGATACTGGTTAACGATATTTCCAGACTTAAAGACAATGTCATTATGTACAGCCCTGTTTGTTATCCCGATGGCGGTGTTGTCGACGATATTCTGGTTTATCGTATTAACGGTGAAAACTATTTCCTGGTAGTCAATGCGGCTAATACCGATAAAGATTACGCCTGGTTTCAGGAAAATGTTTTTGGCGATGTAAAGCTGCAAAATCTATCCCCTGAATACGCGCAGATTGCTCTCCAGGGTCCGAACAGCGAGGTAATACTACAGCCGTTAACCGATGCGCCGCTGGCGGAAATGAAAAACTATCATTTTCTGCCTGAAGTTAAAGTGGCCGGGTTCGACTGTCTTGTTTCCCGCACAGGCTATACCGGGGAAGATGGTTTCGAAGTTTACTGTAAAAATGACGGTGCTGAGGCTCTATGGGATGCTGTATGGGAAGCGGGGCAGGAACATGAACTTAACCCTGCCGGTCTCGGTTCCAGGGATGTTTTGCGTCTTGAGGCAGCAATGCCTCTTTACGGGCATGAGTTAAGCAAAGAGCTAACTCCCCTGCAGGCCCGGCTGGATCGTTTTGTAGCCCTTGATAAAGGACTTGAATTTAACGGGCAGGCGGCTTTGAAGAAACAGAAGGAAGAAGGAATGAATAGGATGCTGTACGGGCTGGAGATGCTTGAACGCGGCGTGCCGCGCGAAGGTTATCCGATCAAGGTTGGCGATCAGGAGATCGGCTGGGTCAGCAGTGGTTCAAAATCACCGACCCTGGATAAGTTTATCGCCATGGCGTTTTTGGATCCCGAAGTTGCCGATCGGACTGAAGAAGTGGAATTGATGATTCGTACCCGTTCATACCGGGCAAGAATTATAAAATTGCCATTTTATAGGAGGAAAAAATAATGAAATACAATATAATTGACGGTGTTAAGTACACTAAAAAGCACGAGTGGGCTCGTCAGGAAGGCAATATTGCCGTGATTGGGCTTAGTGATTATGCCCAGGACAAACTGGGTGAAATAGTTTTTGTTGAGCTGCCTGATGTTGGGACTGAAGTTGAAGCGGGTAAAGGTTCTGCGGTGATTGAATCAGTAAAAGCGGTAGCCGACTTATACGCACCCGTTGATGGCACAGTGACAGAAGTTAATGAAGACTTGCTGGATCAACCTGAGTTAATTAACTCAGATCCCTACGGTGAAGGCTGGGTTTACAAGGTTGAGATTAAAGATGAAAGCCAGTTTGATGAATTAATGGACGTACCTGCTTATGAAAAATTTGTTGTTGAGGAGGATGAGGAGTAGCCTATGGGTGGTAAACATTACCTTCCCCTGACCGACCAAGATCGGAAAGAAATGCTTGCTACAATCGGCGTCAAATCCGTTGAAGATCTTTTCAGCGATATTCCGCAACAAGTACGCTTGCAGCGGGAAATGGATCTGCCGCCGGCGCTGGCGGAATCAGAGGTTTTAAAGCACCTTAATTCGCTTGCTGCAAAGAATAAGCATTTCAATAATTGCGTATCCTTTATGGGTGCAGGGGTTTATGATCATTTTATACCTTCTTTGATCAAGCATATCACGGGAAGAAGCGAGTTCTATACCTGCTATACGCCCTACCAGCCTGAAATTAGCCAGGGTATACTGCAGGCAATTTTTGAATACCAGACTATGATTTGTCAGCTGACCGGTATGGATGTTGCTAATGCTTCAATGTACGATGGAGGTACAGCAGTAGCTGAAGGGGCTATTATGGGTTGCGGAGCCACCCGTCGCTCCAAAGCACTGGTTTCGTCTTCGGTCAGCCCGTTTTATCGCCAAGTTTTAAAAAATTACTTTAACAGCCGGGGCCTTGATCTGGAAGAGATACCTCTTAAAGATGGCCACACCGATCTTGACGAGCTCGAAAAAAAGCTTGGTGATGATGTTGCTTCCGTAATTCTGCAGCAGCCAAACTTCTTTGGGCTAATTGAAGAGATGGACGGTGTTGCCGATTTGGTCCACAATCATAAAGCAGTCCTGGTTGTTTCAGCCGATCCACTGTCGCTACCCCTGCTGTCGGCGCCTGCCGGGTACGGTGCTGATATCGTGGTCGGTGAAGGGCAGGCCCTGGGCGTTCCTGCTTCATTTGGCGGCCCGCTTCTGGGCATCATGGCGGCTCGCAGTAAGTTTGTGCGTCAGTTGCCCGGACGTATAGCCGGCGAAACTGTAGACAGCGAAGAAAACCGAGGTTATGTGTTGACCCTGCAGACCAGAGAGCAGCATATCAGGAGAGAGAAAGCCGCTTCTAATATTTGCAGCAACCAGGCCCTGGTAGCACTCGGAGCTTCCGTTTACCTGGCGGCAATGGGTCCGCAGGGTATGCGTGAAGTTGCCGAACAGTGTTTGCAAAAAGCAGCGTATGCCCGTGAAAGCATAACTGCTCTTGAAGGTTATGAGAGCGTTTTTCCGGGCGCACCTTTTAAGGAGTTTGCTGTTACTGTCCCAGGCAACCCTGCAGAGTTGAACAAGAAGTTGTTGGAAAAGAATGTCTTGGGCGGGGTCGATCTGAATCCTTTCTATCCGGAGCTGAAGAATACGATGCTATTTGCTGTAACTGAAAAACGAACCCGAGAAGAAATTGATACCCTGGTCCGGGAACTGGAGGGATGGAAATGAGAAAATCGAAAGCCCTTATCTTTGAAATGAGCCGTTCCGGGCGCCGGGGATATTCTCTGCCTTCCTGCGATGTTCCTGAAAAACTTGTTGATGAGCTTTTGCCCAGAAAAATGCAGCGCAGTGAACCCTTGGAACTTCCAGAGCTCTCTGAAGTAGATATTATCCGTCACTTCACCGAACTTTCGACCCGTAACTTCGGTGTCGATACGGGTTTTTATCCACTCGGCTCATGCACCATGAAGTATAACCCGAAAGTAAATGAAGATGCTGCTGTCCTGCCCGGGTTTGCCTTAATGCATCCCTGTCAGCCTCTGGAAACAGTCCAGGGAGCCCTGGAACTGCTCTACAATATGGAGCGGGGTTTAAAAGAACTTACTGCCATGGATCGATTTACCATGCAGCCTGCTGCAGGAGCCCATGGCGAGCTGACAGGACTGATGATTATCCAGGCCTACCATCGTCACAGGGGGGATCACAAACGCAATAAGGTTTTAATTCCCCTTTCAGCTCACGGTACTAACCCTGCTACTGTTAGTATGGCCGGTTACGAAGTTGTCCAGGTGCCCTGTGATGATCGTGGCCTGGTCGATCTGGAAGCATTGAAGGAAGCTGTTGATGATACAACAGCTGCCTTGATGCTGACCAACCCGAGCACGCTCGGTCTTTTCGAAGAAGAAATAATCCCCATGGCTAAAGCTGTTCATGAAGCAGGCGGCCTGCTCTATTATGATGGTGCAAATTTAAATGCTATTATGGGTTATGCCCGTCCCGGCGATATGGGTTTCGATGTTGTTCACCTCAACATCCATAAAACCCTTTCAACACCGCATGGCGGCGGCGGACCCGGTGGAGGTCCGGTTGGAGTGAAGGAGCGGTTGATTCCCTTCCTTCCTGTGCCACTGGTTGATAAAAAAGGCGATGAGTATTCTTTTGACTATGATCTGCCAAACAGTATTGGCAAGGTTCACTCTTTCTATGGTAACTTTGGTGTAGCAGTCAAGGCTTATACTTATATGCGCATGATGGGTGCGGAAGGCCTTAAGCAGGCTTCTACGGATGCCGTAATCAATGCTAATTACCTGATGAGTCTTTTGAAAAAGATATACCATGTGCCCTACGACCGGATCTGCAAGCATGAATTTGTTGTTTCAGCTAAGCCCGAAAAGAAGAAAGGCGCCGGCGCCGGTGATATTGCGAAAGCCTTACTTGATCGCAACTTCCACCCGCCGACAGTTTATTTTCCCCTGATTGTAGAAGAGGCGTTGATGATCGAACCGACTGATACTGAAGCGAAAGAAACCATCGATGCCTTTGCCACAGTGATGGAGCAGATCTCTAAGGATATCGATGAAGACGCAGAGAAAGTAGCTCACGGTCCTTACAATACAGTTGTCGGTCGTCTTGATGAAGTCCGCGCAGCCCGCAGCCCGGTTTTGCGTTGGGAAAAAGATAAAGACTGATCTGGCAAAGATCAAAGGTTTAAGGCCTTTGATAATTAAAATTCGGAAGATGAGACAGTAGGAGTGAATGCTGGTTATGGAGGTTTTTGTTTATCTTGTTTCTCCAATCTCCAACTTCTAGCCTCTAATAAGGGGAAGGCAGAAAAGGATTTTTCCTTTGCTGCTTCCCCTGTTTCATTCTTTGACATATAATTGTTTTAAAAGGCATAAGGCATGGTTTACAGAGTTATCATCGGGGAAAAATAGTAATCGTTTTAATGGAGGGCAGCATGGATCAGACAGGGGTTTGTATAGACACACTATTAGAACAGGCCTGGGAGGCGCGACAAGCTTTTTTCCCAATGAGGATTGAATTTTCCGCTCCGAACCGCACCCTTTCTGTCAGCGTAACAGGAGCCAACTGTTCATTAAAATGTGCTCACTGTAACGGTGTTTATCTGCAAAACATGGTTACCTTAGAAAAAGCGCTGGGCAATAAAAGGGGGCGGGAAAGAAGCTACCTGGTATCAGGTGGCTCTGATGTCCGGGGAAAAGTCCCCCTGTTAAAAAAATGGACCAAGTTAAAAGAGCTGGCTGCCCGTGGGCCATTAAACCTGCACACCGGTCTGGTTACAGAAGAAGAAGCACAGCGTCTCTCAGAAATAGCCAGGGTGGTTTCCTTTGATTTTTTAGGCGACAATGAAACAATCAAGGAAGTTTATGGTATATCGGCTACTGTTGAAGATTATCTTACTTCATACCGTTACCTGCAGAAGTATACCAGCGTGGTACCGCATATTTGTATCGGTCTTAATGCGGGAGTTATTAAGGGCGAGTATGATGCTCTGCATCTGCTTAAAGGAGAAGCTGTTGAAGCGATCAGCATGATCATATTTCGCCCGACTGAAGGTACGGCTTTCAGTTCCTGTAAAGCGCCGCCGCCTGAAGAAGTGGCCCGTTTTATAGCAACGGCCCGCCTGATGTTTCCCCGCACACCAATTTATTTAGGCTGCATGCGACCCGGGGGTAGGTATCGGGAAACAGTGGATAGCCTGGCCCTCAGGGCCGGGGTTAATAAAATTGTTTTACCCTCTCCTGCTGCCCGTCGGAAGGCGGAAGAGCTAAATCTCGAAATATCTATTTCCGAGGAGTGCTGCTCTCTATGATCCGTGTTTCAGCAGGAACTGCCGCCTGCCTGGGGTTGTCCTCTAATCGTATGGATGCATACCCTACCACAGCCTATCTTCTTTCAGGAAAGCAGTGCCTGATGAAATGTTCTTTTTGCCCCCAGAGAGCAGGCGGAAATAATGTGCTCAACAGGCTTGGCCGCATTAATTGGCCTGAGTACTCCTGGGACGAGGTTGCAAAGAAACTGGTCCATGCTGAAGCGGAAGGAATTAAGCGGATCTGTTTGCAGTCAGTCAGACATACTGACGGTATTGAAACTTTGGTCCGGATTGTTGATCGTCTCAAGAGTTCATCCGACCTGCCCTTGTCTGTTTCCGCATGGATTGGCGATGAGCGTGAAGCAGCCGCACTTATAGATGCGGGAGTAGAAAGGATCAGCGTTTCTATCGATGTGATCAACCCTGAAACATACAAGGAGATTAAGGGTGGTTCCCTACAAAACCGCCTTGACCTCCTGTTTAGCTGTGCCGGAAAAGTGCCGGGAAAAATGAGCACACATCTTATCTGCGGCCTTGGGGAAAGCGAAGTTGAAGCGCTAACTTTAATTGATAAGCTGCAGCAGGCCGGTGTAGCAATTGCGCTTTTTGCCTTCGTGCCCCTCAGGGGGACAGCAATGGAAGGCAAAGAGGCACCTCCTGTTGATTTCTACCGCAGGATACAGGCCGGTCACTACCTGTTTCGTGAAAAAGTTGTGGAGATGGACTCTTTCAAGTTTGAACAGGGTCGCCTGGTTTCATTCGGACTGCCCGAAAAAGATTTGATCAATAGTTTGTCCGACGGGACCGCGTTTCAAACCAGCGGTTGCCCTCATTGCAACCGCCCCTATTACAACGAACGTCCTGGAGGAGTTATTTATAACTATCACCGCACTTTGAATAAACAGGAATCTGAAAAGGTCCTTGCTGAACTATTAGGATCTCTAAAAGCGGGATATTAGATGGATTTGAAGGAGGGAGATCTTAAATGCGTTTTCAGTGGCGGCTGATCCTCGATCCTCCTATGGCCGGGAAAGATAACATGGAAAAGGATCTCGAGCTTATGGAAGAAGTTGCCACAGGCGAATGCCCGCCAATACTGCGGCTTTACCGCTGGTTTCCTCCTGCTGTTTCACTGGGCTATTTTCAGGATGAAAACGAAGTTGTCAATATGCAGGCCTGCGCTGACGCGGGGGTAGACGTTGTCCGCCGCCCGACCGGGGGGCGGGCAGTATTACATAATCATGAATTGACTTACAGCATTATTGTACCTGAAGTCCATCCTTTTATAAATAATGGTGGAGTAATGGATGCTTACCGGGCCATCAGCCGTGGTATTGTTACCGCTTTTAACTTGCTCAATATCCTTGCTTCAGTTACCCCTGAAGAAAAAGGGCAGGGAGGATTTGCTCCCGGGTCCTGTTTTGATACACCATCTGCCTACGAAGTTCAGGTCGATTGGAAAAAAGTGGTTGGCAGCGCCCAATTACGTCGTGACGGAATAGTTTTACAGCACGGGGCAATCATGTTTAAATTACCCGCAGATCTTTATAACAAAGTTTTAAAAAAAGACTACCGCTTGGCCGAAGGCAAAAAACAAGTGGAACTTGGCGAAAAAGCGGCTGGTCTTCACGACCTGGGTTATGAAATCAGTTATGACCGGATGACCCGCGCCCTGGTTAAAGGCTTCTCAATGGTCATCCCTGCTGTTTTTACCAGTGCAAGGGACATTATTAAGTAAAGCAAAGCAATCAGGTGTAATCAACAACATGCCACACTGACAGAAAATACCATAAAGTGAATTAAAGGAGTGGTGATAAATGAGTGAAAAATACAAAGTTGTAGTAATTGGAGGGGGGCCAGGTGGTTATCTGGCTGCTCTGCGGGCTGGTTCACTAGGCCTGAAAACTGCCGTAATTGAAAAAGATACCCTGGGCGGGGTTTGCCTAAATCATGGCTGTATCCCTACCAAGGTTCTAACTCACGGAGCTGCATTTTACCGTCGCCTGCAGACCGCAGATGAATTTGGCTTTAATATTAAAGAGATGGAGTTTAACTACCCCCAGCTCCAGAAGAAGAAAAAAGAAGTAGTCAGCGAACTGGTTGGCCATATTAGTGAACTGATGGAAAACAAAAAAGTTGATGTTTACTACGGTGAAGCTAAAGCGCTTAGCGTTCAGCAGGTTAGCATAAAGACGGACGGCGGAGAAGAGATAAAACTCGATACGGAAAATGTTATCCTCGCTACGGGCAGTGATGAAATTTACCCGCCCACAAAAGGTATCGATTTGCCGGGGATCATAACTTCGAAAGAAGCCCTGGCCCTGGATGAACTGCCTGAAACAATGGCAGTAATTGGCGGCGGCGTAATTGCCCTGGAAATGGCTTCTATCTTTATGGGCCTTGGAGTTAAAGTAACTATTGTCCACCGTAGTGAAAGACTGTTGCGCAGGATGGACTTAGAAATGGTCCGCCGCCTTGCTACATACATGCGCAAAGGCGGTCTTGAAGTTATGATGAACTCGCCGATAGAAGTTATCGAAAAGGAAGAAGATGGTTACAAAATGACTGTGAACACTAAAAAGGGGCAGCAGATTGTTAAGGCAGAAAGCCTGCTCCTGGCCGTGGGCCGCAAACCGGCTTTTGGCGGCCAGGACTTAGACGCCCTTGGTATTGAGTATGATAAAAGCGGTATCAAGGTCAATAGCAAAATGGAAACCTCTGCTGCCAATATTTATGCCGTCGGCGATGCCACCTATCCGAATTACTTTCTGGCCCATACCGCATATCACCAGGGTATTGTTGCTGCAGAAAATATTGCCGGTATTGAAGCCCACTTCGACGGTACTGCCGTTCCGAGCTGTCTATTTACCGATCCTGAACTTTCCTGCGTAGGGTTAAGTGAGGAAGAAGCTAAGGAAAAAGGGTATGATCATATCAAAACAGGCAAGTTTCCGTTTTCCGCTAACGGAAAAGCAGCTACCCAGGCAGAAAGCGAAGGCGCAGTAAAGATAATTACCGCAGGGGAAGACGAAAAAGTTATCGGCATGCATATTCTCGGGCCCCATGCATCTGATCTAATCCAGGAAGGAACTATGGCTGTGGCCAAGGGGGTTACTGCTGCTGAAATGTCAGAGTTGATTCACCCTCACCCGACGCTTGGCGAATCGGTTTGGGAAGCGGCAATGGGTATCAATAAAGCAGCCCTGCACCTGGCAAGACGATGAAAAAACTAGGTTTAATAGTCAACCCTGTTGCCGGCATGGGTGGAAAAGTAGGCCTTAAAGGAACCGACGGTCCGGAAATTGTTGAAAAAGCAAGGTCCCTCGGCGCCCATCCCGAGTCAGCTCTTAAAGCTGTTAAAGCCCTGAAGGTGATAGCTCCTTTAAAAGACGAATTAGAGATAATAACCTGTCCCGGGGAAATGGGCGAAAATACAGCACGTAAGTGCGGTTTTGATCCGCAGTTAATCGAGGGCAGCGGTGATCCGAGTACAGCCGAAGACACTGAAAATGCGGCGGAGAAAATGTCCGAACTGGGGGTTGACCTGGTCCTTTTTGCCGGCGGTGACGGCACTGCGCGCAATATCTATCATGTTCTAGGAAACAACGAAACCATCCCGGTGATAGGTATTCCGGCCGGGGTAAAGATTCACTCCGCTGTATATGCAACAACGCCAGGTAATGCGGGGGAACTGGCCCGTCTTTACCTGCAGGAAGGCAGCCTGCCCCTGCGCCGGGCCGAAGTAATGGATATCGATGAAGAAGCTTTTCGGGACGGACGCCTCTCGGCCCGACTTTACGGTTACCTGCTGGTGCCCTGTGCCGGTGATTTGATGCAGCATCTTAAAATAGGCGGGGTAGGTTCGGAAGAATCTGTTCTCGAGGCGATAGCAGAACAGGTTGTCGAAACAATGGAACAGGATGTTGTCTATATAGTCGGGCCTGGTTCGACTACCGGCCCGATCATGGAAAAGCTGGGCCTTATAAGCACCCTCCTCGGAGTCGATGTTGTAGGAAATGGCAAACTGCTCGCTGCCGATGCTAACGAAAAGCAAATACTCGAACTGATTAAAGGCAAACCGGTTAAAATAATTGTTACTGTTATTGGCGGCCAGGGCTACATTTTCGGGCGCGGCAACCAGCAGATCAGTGCTGCTGTGATCAGGCAGGCAGGTAAAAAGAACATTATCGTTGTAGCTACCAGGGAAAAAGTTCTCTCCCTTGATTACGGTCATCTTCTGGCCGATACTGGTGATGAAGAAGTCAATAAGTTGCTCGGCGGTTATATAAAAATAATTACAGGCTACAGGGAAGAGCTGATCTACCCTCTTTCTTCTTAAGGCAACATAAGGGTGGAGCAGGTTATGCCCTTCAAAGACATAACCTGCTCCACCCTTATGTTGCTGTTGCAAGTTTGTGGTATTATAGTAATGTGTTTTTAAGCTCTAGAAAAAGCTTATAGATAGGAGATGTAGTAGTTGCAGCTAAAGGAGGGCGAGAAGGAGCAAATCCTTTCCTGTGTTAAAGATGTTCTCAACAAAAGCTCGAAGAAACGCGAAGATTTAATTCCCATTTTACAAAAAGTCCAGGCTAAACTGGGGTACCTGCCTGCTTTGGCTATGGAAATAATTTCTGAAGGCACCGGTGTGTCGGGAGCGGATGTTTACGGCCTGGCCACTTTTTATAACCAATTTCGTCTTATTCCTCCCGGTGATCACCAGATTAAAGTTTGTCTCGGTACTGCCTGTTATATGGTCGGCGGGGATATTACTTTAGAATCGTTTGAACGGCGGATGGAAATCAAGGAAGGGGAAACCACCTCCGACCGGCGTTACAGCCTGGAACGGGTAGCCTGTGTCGGCTGCTGTACCATGGCCCCTGTAGTCGTTGTTGATGATGAAGTGGAAGGCAAAGTGACCCCGACAAGGGTGGACGGGATTATGCTCGCTCTGAAAAATGGAAACGATCAAACTAAAGACAAACAGGATCAGGAGCAGGAGGATGGTGAACAGCAATGAGTGACCCTAATCCTCAGGAATTATACAGTAAGATGCTGGACGAAGCTAAAGCAGAGGTTGTGTCTAAAGAAGGTAAAACCAGGGTGCTGGTTGGAACCGCTACCTGCGGCGTATCAGCCGGAGCTTTGAAAATAAAAGAAGATTTTGAGCGCGAAATACAGGAAAAAGGTCTTGATGCCGACGTAGTCGAAGTTGGCTGTATCGGCCATTGCTACGCAGAGCCGATGGCGGTTATTGCCAAACCCGGATTTGCGCCCGTTTGCTATGGTTATCTTGACGACGGCCTGGTCCACCGCCTGGTGGAGGATTTTTTGGATGGGGACGACCCTTCCTACGAATATGCCCTTGCTGCTTTAGAGCGCAACGATGTTTTTCCGACTTTTGAAGATTTTCCACGCGGCGCATACGAAGAAAAACTAATATTAGAAAACTGCGGGTATATAAATGCCAGTGATATTAAAAGCTATATTGCCCGCGATGGCTACAGCGCACTGGCCAAAGCGTTAACCGGAAAGCCTGAGCAGGTTTTAGATGAAGTTAAAGCGGCTAACTTAAGGGGCCGCGGTGGGGCAGGGTTTCCCGCGGGCATTAAATGGGAAGCCTGTTTAAACGGTGGAGCAGATGAAAAATATGTAATTTGTAATGCTGATGAAGGTGACCCCGGGGCCTTTATGGACCGCAGTATCCTGGAATCGGATCCCCACCTGGTGCTTGAAGGAATGGTCCTTTGTGCTTATGCTATTGGCGCTCAAAAGGGTTATCTCTATATACGGGCTGAATACCCGCGAGCCGTCTGGCACGTACAGGAAGCAATCGATCAAGCCCGGGATAGAGGTCTGCTAGGCAGTTCGATACTCGGGTCTGAATTTGATTTTGATCTTGAAATTTTCCAGGGATCAGGCGCCTTTGTATGCGGAGAAGCGACAGCCCTGGTCAACTCCATGGAAGGGAAAATGGGCATGCCTGAAAGCAGACCGCCGCGATTGGCCAGTCAAGGCTTTCGGGGCAAGCCGACCATTCTAAACAATGTTAAAACGTTTGCTTACGTGCCATTTATCATTAATCGCGGGGCAGATTGGTTTAAGGAAATCGGCACCGATGATAGCCCCGGAACAGCTGTGTTTTCACTGGTTGGCAAAGTGACCAACACAGGTTTGGTTGAAGTGCCTATGGGCACAACTCTGCGTCAGTTAATCTATGAAGTCGGTGACGGCCTGCCGAACAAAAAAGAATTCAAAGCAGTGCAAATTGGCGGACCCTCCGGCGGCTGTTTGCCCGAATCTGCTCTCGATGTGCCGATCGATTTTGATTCTTTGCATGATGCCGGCGCGATCATGGGATCCGGTGGTCTGGTTGTGATGGATGAAGACGATTGCATGGTCGCAGTGGCCCGTTATTTTCTGGAATTTACCCAGCATGAGTCGTGCGGCAAATGCACTTTTTGCCGCCTGGGAACAAAACATATGCTTGATATTCTTAATGATATAACCAGGGGCGAAGGTGATGCGGAAACGCTTGGCCTGCTTAAAGAACTGGCCGAAGATGTTCGCGACGGGTCGCTTTGTAACCTTGGCAAAACGGCCCCTAACCCGGTTTTAACAACCCTAGAGTATTTTTATGATGAATACAGGGCTCATATTGAAGAGGGGCGCTGTCCGGCCCTGGTCTGTCGTGATTTAATCCTCTATTACATTGAGCCGCCCAAGTGCAGTAAACTCTGTAATGTCTGTGTGGGCAGCTGTCCCACTGAAGCGATTTTTACCAGGGAAGATGGGTTAAAAGAGATTGACCAGGAAAAGTGTGTTAAATGCGCCAACTGTTTGAAGGCCTGTCCACCTGAGTATAACGCGATAATTAAGCTTTCGCCTCCCTTATTACCGCCTGAAAAGGAGAAAAAAGCAAAATGAGCGAACACGTAACTATAACTATAGATGATCGTAAAGTGAAAGCCCGGGTCGGGGAAAAACTGCTCTGGACAGCCCTTGAGAATGATATTTATATTCCCCACCTTTGTGCTATTGAAGAAGAAAAGCGGCCCAATGCTTCCTGCCGTCTCTGCTTTGTAGAAATCGAAGGCATGTCCCATCCGGTAACGTCATGCACAAAAACGGTTGAAGAGGGCATGGTAGTGAAAACCAGGAGCTCGCGTGTAGATCGCCTGGTTAAAACCGGTTTTGAACTGCTGCTTTCCGATCACGACCTTAAATGCCGTGAGTGCCCCGCTAACCGCAACTGCGCCCTGCAGAAAATTGCAAAAGGGCGGGGGTTAAAGCTGCGTCAGAAGCGTTTCACGTTGATTGAAAGGGATTATGAACTGGATGACAGTCCTGCAGAATTTGCTTTTAACCGCAGCCGCTGCGTACTCTGTGGGCAGTGTGTCTGGGCTGATCGCAGGGAAAACGAAATAGGAGTGATCGGGTTTGCCCGGCGGGGTATAAACCGGGTGGTAACTACCTTTCAGGACCTTCCCCTTGCCGAGTCAATTTGCAAGGAATGCACCGTGTGTGTCGATGTTTGCCCAGTCGGAGCCCTCTATTACAAGAAAACGGCAGAATAGTTGCCGGCTCTTTCTTTAGAAGATAGCTGTGAACAAAAAACTGATTTTTAAGGCAATTTTAGCTATAAACACTCTGGTAATTATTGCCAGCAGGTCATGCCTGTTTCTGTCTTTTAAAAATATGATCTTCCACCATGGCATTTTGCTTCTAGTTATCCTTTTAAACCTGGCCGGATTGGTTAAGCTCACAGATTGCCTGATGTCCCGAAAAAGCAGTAAAATAGGGCCTTTAGCGGCTGTATCTTTTTACAAATCCCCCTAAATATGCTATAATTATAATCTAGTCTTCTACTCCGGTAGGAGACAAATAATTTACAGGAGTTGAATTTTATGTCTGGTCTAGTTGCAATATTCGGCAAGAAAAGTGAAGAATCCGATATGGAGCCGATTATAGAAAGTGTTAAATTTAGGGGAAGTAGCAAGGGGGTGCAGGCTGACGAAGATGGTTACGGAATGGCGGTTTTGAGTAGTTCCACACCCAAAGAAGAAAGTGATCTATCCGCAGCACTTGATGGATACATGGTGTTTTCCGAAGAGGAAGGGACAATATTACAGGGTGGTGAAGGTGAAACAAGGTTCTGTGATATGTTTAATAAGGAAGGCCTTTCCTGTTTTGAGAGCATCGAAGGAGAATTTGCCATTGCTTACTTTGATGACGAGGGCAGCCATTTAATTGCCAGGGATCCATTCGGGGTCAAGCCGCTCTACTATGCAAAAAAAGACGGGACTCTCTATATTGCCCCGGAAATAAAAGCGTTGCTAGATTTAGATGTTGAAATTAAAGAGGCCCCCCCCGGCAGTTATTTAGACGACAAGAACGGCTGGGTCAGGTATTACAAGGTGCCTCGCATTAAAGAGAATAAAGACCTTACCCAGGAAGAGGCCGAAGAAAAAATGCGCCACCTGCTCTATCTTGCCGTGGAAGAGCGGATCAAGGGCGAGCAAGATGTTGGCTTTTATCTTAGTGGAGGTTTAGACAGCAGCATAGTTGCCGCCCTTGCGGCGGAGATATCATCTGAACCAATTAATGTCTATACCGTTGGGGTAAAGGGCAGTAAAGATATAGAATATGCTAAAATTGTAGCCGAACGTGTCGGTGCCAGGCATCATGTCTATACCTATGAGCTTGATGAAATGCTCGAAGTTTTGCCCAAGGTTATTTTCCACCTGGAGTCGTTTGATTGCGCTTACGTGCGTTCTTCGATTCCCAACTACATTGCCGCCCGTTATGCAGCTAAAGACGGCCGCAAGATTATGCTGACCGGAGAAGGAGCCGATGAGATATTTGCCGGATATAGTTACTTAAAAACACTTGATTCTGAACAGGAAATTACTGACGAGATCGAAGGATTTCTGAAAAACTTAAGCAAAACAGGCCTGCAGAGAGTAGACCGGATGAACTCTGCGCACGGCCTTGACTGCCGGGTTCCTTTCCTCAAGCCGGCCCTGCTTGAACTGGTGCAGCAGTTTCCTCTTGACTGGAAATTGCATGACCGGGAAGAAGACGAACCGGTTGATAAGTGGATTCTAAGGCGTGCCTTTGTGCCCGAATTAGGTGAAAAAGTAGCCTGGCGCGAAAAGCAGCAGTTTGACCAGGGTTCAGGCTCTTCGGATATGCTCACTGCCGTAGCAGAAGAAGCGATCAGTGACGAAGAATTTGCCAAAGAATCGGCGGAAGCGCCGACACCGGTCAGGAATAAAGAAGAACTTTATTACTACCGCCTTTTCAGGCGTTACTATCCGGAATCAGTTCTGCCCCTAGTTGGACGTTGGACCAAAACGAGCTAATTATTTAAGGAGAGTAGTTATTGATCCATAAAGCGATTATTTTTGATCTCGACGGCACATTGCTTGATACCTTGCAGGACTTAGCATTGTCAGTTAATACTGTTCTCCGGCAAAAAGGTTATAGTGAGCATAATGTGGATGCTTACCGCTATTTTGTTGGTGACGGTATTGAAAAACTGGCTGAGCGGGCTTTTCCGGCAGAATCCTTTGCCGGAAATATGGATTTGGAGGCTGTAGTGCAAGAAATTAAAGAGGAATACGGCCGCCGGTGGGCAGATAAAACCAGGCCTTATCCGGGTGTCCCCGAGTTGCTAAATTTCCTGGAAGAGAATCAGATCCCCAAAGCTATATTTTCTAACAAACCTCACGAATTTGCTCTGTTGACCGTTGATGTTTTGTTAACAGACTGGTCTTTTGTTGAGGTTTGTGGTATAAAGTCAGGTACGCCCCGCAAGCCTGATCCGCAAGGTGTCCTGCAAATTGCAAAAACTTTGCAATTAAATTCCCGGGAAATTATTTACCTGGGCGATACGAGTACAGATATGCAAACCGCTGTCGCAGGAGGCTTCTACCCGTTAGGGGCACTATGGGGTTTCAGGACTGCGGAAGAGCTGTTGAAAGGCGGAGCGCAGGCCCTGGCTCAAAAACCGCATGAAGTAACTGATTATTTCAAATAGCAGCAAATATTTGGAGGCGATGATGACCTTAACCCCGGCCTACCTTGTAGACTTTGACGGAACAATAACAACAGTAGATATTTCTTATGAATTGGCTATAGGCCTTGCCGGAGAAGGTTACGAGGATATTGATTATGTTTACCGGCGAAAAGAAATACCGATTCGTGAATGGTTAATGCGAACTGCGCAGGTCCTGCCCCATGATATGGATTTGCTCTTATCTAAATCTCTCGAGTGGGCTGTAATCAGGCCCGGGTTTAATCGGTTCCTTGAGCATGCCCTTAAACAGGGCAGCCCGGTGATTATTGCCAGCGACGGGTTTGGTTTTTATATTGAGCCGATTCTCAGGAAACATGGCATTTTTGAACAGATTAGCTATATATATCGCAACGATACCTACATAAATGCTAACGGTAATCTTGAGGTAAAAACTCCCCATGCCCATGGCATATGTACTGTTTGCGGAAATTGTAAAGCACTTCATGTAGTAAATCTAAAAGAACAGGGCAGGGCAGTAATCTATATTGGCGATGGTAGCAATGACCGTTATGGCGCATCATGGGGAGATCATGTGTGTGCCAGAGATCAACTGGCGGAATACAGCCGAAAATATAATTTTGACTACTCGCAATGGAGCAATTTTTGCGATATTATTGATGTTAGTATGCCTGAGATTAAAGATCGTTCAGAGAGTTCACTATGCTGCCCGCTGGGTAAAGGGATAAAAACTTAAGTCATTAACGGCTGTGGTAAAAAACAAGGATAGATTTAATTTACGGGGCAAACTATCTTTGTTTGGCAACCATGAACATAGGAGGACCCCGGATGAATTACACAGATCAGGTTGAACAACTGGCTGAACTGATAAAAAAATATAACAATATATATGCTTTGACCGGAGCAGGAATCAGTACCGACAGTGGTGTTCCTGATTTTCGTTCTCCCGGGACAGGGCTATGGGAAAAAGTTGACCCGATAGCTGTTTCATCAGTCGATGTTCTTTACAACAATCCCCGTCTTTTTTATGAGTCAGGTTTCAGCCGTTTTGCCAAAATATCTAATGCCAAACCCAACAATGGTCACAGAGTTTTGGCTGAACTTGAAGATCAGGGTTACTTGAAAGGCCTGATAACCCAGAATATTGACGGCCTGCATGTAAAGGCCGGATCAAAAAATGTATGGGAAGTGCATGGCCACCTGAGGACAGGCTACTGCCTGGGATGTAAAAAGAAATATCCTTTTGAGGAACTGGTTCAACAGGTGGAGTTAAAACGTATTCCCCCTGTTTGTTATAGTTGCCACAGCATGCTCAGACCGGATGTCGTTCTTTTCGGCGATCCGATGCCGCTCTTTTTTTTCGAGCTTCAGCATAAAATCCAGATGGAATGTGACTTCATGCTGGTGGTGGGAAGCAGCCTGGTTGTTTACCCGGTAGCAGATTTGCCGCGATTGGTAAAAAGGATGGCGATTATAAACTATCAACCTACTGATTATGATCACAAGTCAGAGATAGTGATCAGGGAAAATATAAGCAAAGCCCTCTCTGATTTGCAGCAGATAATTAATGGCGCCTGATTTTTCAATTTCTTGACAGCCGAGTCGGGGGTGACTTTGAATGCTTTTTAGAAATTGGCTTTTCATTATTTCCGTATTAGTTCTCGGTGTTACAGGATTATACCTCATACTAACTTCAGGCCGGCTTCAGGTTGATCCGTACAGCCTGGTTCTATTTCTTATCGTAGTCGGATTTATTGTCTACCTTTACCTGCTCTATGTTCGTCGTCAGGTGTAAAACTTAACCTTTATAAAGCAGTCAGGAATGATATAATAGCCAATGGAAAATAACTGAGAGGTGAGTTGGTGAACTTGCAGTATGTACAAGATCCTGAACTCGATGCATTGTCTGTTGCTGCATTAAGAACTAAGGTTGGCTGGGATGCCAGAAAAGATAAGCTGGAAAAAATTATCGGCTCTACGTATATGACTGCAGCCTGCTTTGATGGAAACAGCCTAGTCGGCATCGTTGATGTGATCAGCGACGGTGTTGATGATGCTTTTATCCGCAACCTGGTTGTTGATCCGGAGTACCAGAGAAAAGGGGTCGGTCAGAAATTATTGGCCATAGTTATTGATCGGCTAAAGACTGATCAGATCAAAACCGTAAACGTTTTATTCGAAGCGGAATTAACAGACCTTTATCGTAAGGCAGGCTTTAGAATTGTAAAAGGCGGAATAATCGACAATGAAGAAGGGTTTTGATTAAAAATGAAAGTCGCATTTTTTTTAATACCAAAAAGTGAAGTAGTATGCCTTACTCCGAAGACGACAATGCGTCAGGCATTGGAGAGGATGGAGCGACATAGTTTTGCAGCAGTCCCCTTGGTAGATGAACAGGGCTGCTATGCCGGGACTATTACAGAAGGGGATTTGCTCTGGAAACTAAAAAACACGCCGGGTCTCGAACTTAACGGGATGGAAAAAATATTTCTGAACGATATAGCTATACATGCTATAAACAAGCCGGTGCGGATCGATTCGCGTATAGTAGATCTGCTTACTTTGGCCAGCGGCCAGAACTTTGTGCCTGTAGTTGATGACCAGGGAGTATTTATTGGCATTGTCCGGCGCAGAGAAATTATCGAATACTGCGTTGACCTGATTAAAGAAAAAGAAGCAGGCAGGATCTAAAGCATAAACTCCAGGCAAGGAGGCAATGAAATGAATAAGCAGTACTCAAATACCCGGCAAGAGCCGATCCCGCCAGCCAGGTTTGGGTTGGTCAAGCCATTTCTGGCTATGGAAATACTGGAAAAAGCTCAACAGCTTGAAGCCGGCGGCGCATCTATAGTCCATATGGAAGTAGGTGAGCCGGGAGGAGAAACCCCGGCGGTTATAAAAGAAGCAGTTATCGAGGCTATCCGAAATAACGATACGGGCTATACACACAGCCTGGGTAAGCCTGCTTTAAGGGAAGAAATCGCAAACTATTACAGGCGCACTTACAATGTCAATGTGCATCCAGAGCAGGTTATAATTACTTCAGGGTCATCGCCTGCAATGCTGCTCGCTTTTTCTGCACTACTGGATCAGGGCGATCGGATAATTATGTCTGATCCTTATTATGCCTGCTATCCAAACTTTGTTAACTATATCGGGGCCGAACCGCTCCTGGTTCCCTTACGTGAAGAGGAAGCCTTCAGGCTTCAACCGGCGGATGTTAAAAAAAATCTGGAGCCATCAGTAAAAGGAATTCTGATTAACTCTCCTGCCAACCCGACCGGCGCAGTTTTAGGGGAAGAGGAGTTAAAAGGGCTGGCTGAACTGGGGCCTTACATCATTTCAGATGAAGTTTATCATGGAATCAATTATACGGGACAGGATCACTCAATTCTTGAATATACAGATCATGCCGTGGTAATTAACGGCTTTTCAAAGCGCAATATCATGACCGGTTGGCGGCTGGGCTACCTGATTGTCCCTCAAGGCCTTATCAGGAATATACAGAAGTTGCAGCAGAATTTGTTTATCTGTGCCTGTGCTTTCATCCAGGCTGCCGGGATAGCTGCCCTTCAGGAAAGCCCGGAAGTTTTAGAAAAACGATTTAGCGATTATGATCAGCGTCGTCTATACCTCTACAGGGCCCTGCAAAAAATCGGTATAGCCCCCGTAAAACCTCCCGACGGAGCGTTTTACATGATGGCTAACGTAAAAGCGTACACCGATCACTCTTACGAGTTTGCCATACGCATTTTGGAAGAAGCCGGCGTAGCTGTTACGCCAGGTATAGATTTCGGTCCCGGCGCGGAAGGATATATTCGTCTATCCTATGCCTGTTCCATGGAGACGCTTAAAGAAGCCCTGCGGCGCCTGGAAATCTTTTTTGATAAACTTAATCAAGAGGCAAATTAAGAAAGAAGGGTCAGTCAATGCTATCCAAACGCGTGGTTATAATTGCCCACGGAGACCTGAAAGATCTGAGTTTCTACCAAAACCTGATCAGGGATAATGATTTGATACTTTGTGTAAATGGTGGTACGGGGCATGCTTTAGCCCTGGGATTAAAACCTGATTTAGTTATTGGCGACCTTGATTCTCTCCGGGTTACTGATCGGGAAAAAATTGATCAGTTCAAGACGCAGTTGATCAGACATCCTTCAGAAAAAGATAAGTCTGACCTGGAGTTGGCCCTGGATCATGCTGTCTCTCTGCAACCTTCAGAAATACTGATTATCGGCGCCCTGGGGGGAGCAAGGTTTGAACACGCTTTTATTAATGTCCTGCTGCTTGATATTCCGCTTCGTAAAAGCATTCCTGCTCGCATTATAGAAGAGCGCCAGGAGATTCTGATGGCGAGAAAAGAGGCTGTATTATCAGGTGCCGAAGGTGATTACCTGTCTCTTTTTGCCCTTACTGAAGAGGTCTGCGGAATAATTACCGTAGGTTTGAAATATCCGCTAAATAATGAATCACTCTTTTATGCATCAAGCCGCGGTCTTAGTAACGAACTAACCGCTCCGCAGGTTAAAGTGAGCTTTCAATCCGGCCTGCTGCTGGCAGTGAAAACCCACGCTATTAGGAATACTCGCTTCCCGGAGTAAAGACGGGGGGACGCTTCACTTCTCTTTACCCTTGTCTTTCGGCTGCCCCGTTGAGTGCGGCGTACTGATTCCGGTTGAACCGGTTGATAATCTGCGCTATAATATTTAAGCACAATGCCGGCATAGCTCAATTGGTAGAGCAGCTGAATCGTAATCAGCATGTTGGGGGTTCAAGTCCTCTTGCCGGCTCCATACCAGCACCCCGGTATATACAGATAATAATGTTTTACCGGGGTGCTTCAAAAAACCGGGATAGAGCCTGACAGCTAACTTTAATATAAGTGAGAGTTAAGAATTAAGCTATGGCCGCCAGGCTCTATAAATTCCGTTTTAGAGCTCTGAGTTATTCTCTTTTAAGCGGGCATAGATATAGGTTCCGCAAATCATCCCGGCAAAAGTAAACAGGCCAAAAATTTTCCCTTCACCGATCTGGGCCAGGACAGTGCCCGGGCAGGCCCCTGAAATGCCCCAGCCGAGGCCGAAAATCAACCCTCCGGGGATGCTCCATTTGTTTAATTCCTTGTAACTGATTTTTAACGGTTCACCACTTTTTACGGGTTGGGCAAATTTCTTTAGAACCTGCATGCCCAGGGCTCCTACAATTATGGCGGTAACCATCACTCCGACCAGGGTGTAATCCTGTCCGGTAAACATACCCACGATCAGGTCATATTCTGATGCCCCGACCCTGCTGAGGGCAAAACCGAACAAAACCCCAAATACTAAGAAACCTGACTTTTTATTCATTACCAGGCACCTCCCAGGAACAGGCTGCGAACAATATTTGCGGCAATGATACCGCCGATGATAAAGAAAATGGTGGCTAAAATACTGGAAATGTGCAGGTTGGCAATGCCGTGAATGCTATGGCCTGAGGTGCAGCCGCCGGCGATGCGGGCTCCCAGGCCGAGCAGGATGCCGCCGGCAAAAAAGAAGACTGCATTTAAAACTCCGGGCCACTGGGCTATTGCTGTGAAGCGGCCCATTTCAGTAGTTATGCCCAAGTTTCCGCTTAAGATGGAAGAAAGCAGGCCCCCCAGGATGATGCCGATGATGAAATAAACCCGCCAGCTGAATGTTTCCACATACTTGGTTTTGATCCACTGCAGGTTTTTGGCCGGCAAAAATATTTTAACCAGGTTGCCGTAACCAGTTGATACTCCCAGTGCAGTGTTGAAGTAATAATAGAGCAGGGGCACGAGCAGCCCGATGATAACGCCCCCGGCCCAGAAGGGCCAGGGTTCTACAAAGATGCTCCTTAAAATAAACATTACTTTTCACCTTCCGTTTCCATCGGTAATCCGGCGGCGCTCCAGGCTGTTGTTCCGCCTAAGACGTTCGTAACTTTTTTAAAGCCTCTCTGTTTAAGAAGGCTGGCGGCCGTCATGGACCGGTTGCTGGTATTGCAGTGGACGACTACTTCTTCCTCCGGGTTCCAATCCTCTGCAGGTTGACGCGTGTCAGGAGCGGGAGCCAGGGCTGCTTCCTCGATATGACCGCTTTCCCATTCGCTCTTGGCCCGGTTATCGAGAAGTAAAAGGTCCTTTTCCTTGTTCAGCCGTTCCTTTAATTCATGAACAGAGATAGTGTTAATACTGTCTGTTGGTAGGCCGGCATTGACCCAGCTTTCAACGGAACCTTCCAGGTAACCGTATAGGTTGTCAAGGCCCACGTTATAGAGGGCGGTTTTCATTTCTTTTAGGTTTCCGCCTTTTTCCAGGACCAGGATCAGCTTGTCCTCGGGGGGAATTACCCAGCCGGCGAATGTTGCCGGGTTGCCGTCCTTGCTGATGCTGTATGAACCGGGAATGTGAGCGCCGGCGAAGGAATGGTAGGCCCGGAAATCGATGACTGAATAACCTTCTTTAATTGCTTCGCTTGCTTCGGCTGCACTGTATGCGTTGGGCTGAGAAAGGTTACGGATCAGCTCCGGGCCGGTGCGGTTTATTTCCGAACAGCGGGCAAAGTGGTCCGGCGTTGCCGGCATGTCGGTTAAGAGGTCCACTTTGAAGGCATCCAGTTCGGTATGTTTCAGGGCGTAGTTGTTTCTTTTCTCCGTGCCGATTGTGCTCCACAGTTTGGCTGACAAGGCTTTCCCGCAGAGG
>SLHT01000071.1 GCA_007136055.1 Syntrophomonadaceae bacterium | reverse complement strand
CTCTTCTTTTAGTTCAGTTTCGATCCTGGTGCTAACCACGAGCGGTGTTAGCACCCGGCCTGATCCGCCACAGTACGGGCAGGGCTGCTGCAGATATTCAGGTAGATCCTGGCGAACTTTTTTCCTGGTCATTTCGACAAGGCCTAAATTAGTCAGGCCAAGGACATATGTTTTAGTGCGATCATTTTTGATCGAAATATTCAATTTTTCTATAACTTTCCGGCGGTGATCTTCAATACTCATATCGATAAAATCTACAATAATGATTCCCCCGATATCGCGCAGCCGCACCTGGCGGGCAATTTCTTCTGCTGCTTCCAGGTTGGTCTTTAATATTGTATCAGCCAGGTTGCGGCGCCCGGTATAGCGCCCAGTGTTGACATCGACCACAGTTAAAGCCTCGGCTTCGTCAAAAACAAGGTATCCACCGCTTTTCAGCCATACCTGGCGGGCTAGGGCTTTTTCAAGTTCCACCTCGACCCCATAACGTTCAAAGATAGGCTCTTTTTCCCGGTAAAGTTTAACTTTAGGCTTCAAGTGAGGAGATATGTAATCTACAATTTCGCGCACTTTATCGTATTCATGCTCGTTATCAATCAGAAAACTGCTAAATTCCTCGACAAATAGATCGCGTGCGATGCGACAGGTTAAGGAAAGATCCTGGTAAAGTATGGACGGCGCCGCCTTTTGCTCAAAGCGGGTAGAAATACGTTTCCAGAGCTGAATTAAAAACTGCAGATCCTGCTCCATTACTTTTGATTCCACCCCTTCGGCCACTGTGCGCACAATCAGGCCGAGATCATCTAACTTAAACTTTTCCACTTCACGTCGCAGGCGATCCCGTTCAGCCTGACTTTCAATTCGTTTAGATACACCGATGTACTCAGCTCCGGGGACCAGCACCAGGTAACGCCCGGGAATTGTAATTTGCCCGGTTACACGCGCTCCCTTGCTGCCATAAGGCTCTTTAACCACCTGAACCATAATTTCTTCTCCAACCTTCAAAAGCTTTTCGATGATGTTGTGAGCAGGAGACGGACTTTCATCATCCCAGTCGGTATAGATATCATCGACATAGAGAAAAGCATTCTTCCCTAACCCAATATCGACAAAAGCAGCCTGCATGCCCGGCAATACATTGGCTACAGTCCCTTTATATAGATTTCCGACCACCCGCTGCTGCAGGGGCCTTTCAATATCGAGTTCAACCAGCTTTCCCTTTTCCAACATAGCAACACGCGTTGCCCTGTTGTCACAGTTAACAATTATTTTTTTATCCATAAAACTTTTCACATCCTTTCGGACAGAGGCTGCAGGGTTCCATTGTGATCGGCATATAACTTTTCCCGATGGACATGCCAATCATGATCATTAAATAATGCTGAACCGATTACAGAGGTGAGCTGTTCGATAACAAAAAATGGCGATACACCACCGCTGCTGCCTGCCTTTAAAAGCAATCTCAATTCTAGTGGCTTGTCCTCTTTTTTTATAATAACCGCCTCATAAATATAGGGACGGACATTAATGTTGATTGTTTTTTTCTTTTTGCTCTTTTTCTCCAATATTATTTCTTCTTTGGCCATCAGGTATTCCAGGGCCTGTTCAAGCAATTTCTCATTACCGGTTACGTCCGATCCTCTGCTGAAATAAACCCTGTACCGGGCAGCACAAACCTTTGCGGCAAGGGCAGGCTGTTCAGGATCGGCAGATACAGCATGAAGCAATTCCAGCGCACCCGGAAGCTGCAGGCTAAGAATGTTAATAAATTTTTCAGGGCCGACCACTTCTGCAAAAACAATTTCGCCCAATTCCTCTGCGGCAGTTACCCCGAGTGGCAGGGGCAAAGCCAGGGTTAAGCGAGGGTGCGGATTATAGCCCTGGCTGTAAGCCACCGGCAGGGCGCTTCTGCGCAGGGCCCGCAAAAAAAGTCGCATAATATCCAGGTGCGAGATATAAGCCAGGGGCTTTTTACGGGCGAAGCTAAAGCGAATGCGTTCCATCAACTGCTCCTTCTGGCAAATCACCGTTTAAAGCCTCTCGATGCTCGCGAATAAATATTTCTTTGCTTACTCCACAGTCCAGGTGGTCCCAGGGCAGGTAATCGTCATACTCGAAACGCCTATAAGCATAACTTCCGGGGTCAAGTTCAAGATCCTGAAATGCATTCTGCCAGCGTTCAAAAGAAAAGTGCTCCGACCAGCCGTCAAAACGGCATCCCCGCTGCCAGGCTCGCTCCAGAAGATGCGCCAGGGTGCGATCACCACGGGCAAATACTGCTTCCAGCAAGCTGCCTTCCGCTTCATGCCAACTGTAATCAATGCCGGACATATTTCTAAACCCCCTGCGCAAGAGCTGTTGGCGCTCAATAACTTTCGGCAGGGCCAGCTGCGGTTCCCACTGGAATGGAGTATGGGCCTTTGGCACAAATGTAGAGACACTGACTGAAATATTCAGGCTGCGCTTAGCTTCTTTTTTAAAATACTGCCTGATTCTTCGGCACAGGGTCAGGATCGCTTCAACATCCTCATTTTCTTCTGTAGGAAGGCCAATCATAAAATATAGTTTAAAACCCTGCCAACCTGCCTCTACAGCGTCACTCAGCGCATTAAATATTTCTTCTTCGGAAATATTTTTCTTAATTACCATGCGCAGTCGCTCTGTCGCCGCCTCGGGGGCAAATGTCAGGTTGCTGCGCCGCCCATGGTGCACTTGTTCGGCCAATTTAACAGAATAGGAATCAAGACGCAGCGAAGGAAGGCTGCATTTTACCCTGCCGGCGGAAAGGGCGTTGTCCACCGCACTGATTAGAACATCTAGTTGAGGGTAATCAGCACTGCTCAGTGATGACAGCGATATCTCCTCGTAGCCCGTGCCCGTGACAAGATCTTTAGCGGTTTTAACAATATTTTCACTGCTTCGCCTGCGGACCGGGCGAAATATGTAACCGGCCTGGCAGAAGCGGCAGCCCCGCCCACAGCCCCGAAATAATTCAATCACGGCCCGATCGTGGACTGTCTGGATGAATGGCACAATAGGAGCAGTGGGGTAAGGCGCACGGTCAAGATCAGGTACGTATTTTTTCCTGATTGTATCCGGGGCACGGGGGTCAAGTTTTTCCATACCGCAGAGAAAACCTTCCCGGTATAAGGGCTTGTACAGGGAAGGAACGTAGACCCCTTCGAAAACGGAAAGCTTAATTAAAAGTTCTTTTTTGCAATGATTTTCAGCTTTCAGAGCTGCGATTTCGGCAAGCAGATCAGGCAAAAACTCTTCTGCTTCACCTAAGACAAAGAGATCGAAAAATGGAGCCAGCGGTTCGGGGTTAAAAACACATGGCCCACCGCCGATTACCAGCGGATCTTTTTCGCTGCGCCTGTCACTGTAAAGAGCCAGACCTGCCATGTCAAGCATATTTAAAACATTAGTGTAACTTAATTCGTACTGCAGGGAAAAACCAATAACGTCAAAACTGGTCAGGGGTTCCTGGCTTTCAAGGGCAAAAAGGGGTAAATCATTTTCGCGCATTAAACCTTCCATGTCTGCAGCGGGAGCAAAAGTCCGTTCCATGAGTATCTCAGGCCTGCTGTTCACACTTTCGTAAAGAATCTTTAACCCCTGGTTTGACATACCCACTTCGTAAAGATCCGGGAAAGCAAAAGCCATCTTTAAAGTTGCCTGCTGATGATCCTTCAAACAGGTGTTCCATTCGTTGCCAAGGTAGCGGGCCGGCTTCTGGACCCGGGCAAGGACTTTTTCCAGTACATTTTTGTCTACAGGCATTTAAATCTCCATGATATTTTGTTAAACAGCGGTAATAAGAGCTGTTTATAATATTTTTAGCCTCACCGGGAGCTTATCCGGAGGCACATAATTAATATAGCGGCATAATTATTCTACTCTAAACAACAAACAGGTCACTGTTTGCTTGTAACGAAGACAAATACAAAACTAAACTTATTGACATGATACCATATAATTCCTGCTTTGATAAGAGCTCCCTATAGCAAACCCTTCTCCCGAAAGCTGAAGAAGCAACCATCCCCGATTATAATATGATCGCGCACAGCCACCCCCAAAATATTACCTGCATCGACCAGCCGCCTGGTAACCTCCAAATCCTCCTGGCTCGGTGAAGGATCGCCGCTGGGGTGGTTATGAAAAAGAATTACCGAAGAAGCGCTTTTACGCAGGGGGATATTGAATATCTCCCGCGGATGGACAATCGAAGCGCTTAGGCTGCCCACTGAAATTTCTTCTTTGGAGATAATATGGTTCTTGGTATTTAAAAGCAGAATCTTGAAATATTCTTTCTTTTTGTAGCGCAGTTCTTCCATAAAAAGATCGGCCGCCTGGCGGGGACTGGTGATAGAGCCGGTTTCACCGCGGGGAGTTGTAGCCAGCCTGGAACCCAACTCAAGTGCAGCCTTGATCATAACCGCTTTATCGGGCCCGATTCCCTTATTTTCCTGCAGTTCTTCAAGGGAGAGATCGGGCAGATTTCTTAAACCCCCGCCGCGGGCCAGAATTCTTGTTGCTACCTGCACAGCCGATTCATTCCTGCTGCCTACACGGAGCAGTATGGCCAGCAGTTCGGCATTGGATAAAGCACCTGCTCCAAGGGCCCTAAGCTTTTCCCTGGGTCTCTCCTCAAGTGGCAAATCTCTAATCATAATGGCATCGTCCTGCATTGTAGTCATCATCCTTTCTGCGTTTTAGAGTTCACATATTGGAGGTCAGAAACCGGACAAAGCAATGATAAAAGCTATATTTAAAACCGGTCTGCTTCGAACTATCCGCTTAAAGATTCTTTGATTTCGATCTACGAATATATTAATGTTTATATCTCCAAATTCATCCTTTTCGTTAAATCATAAAACAGGCTTAAGGGCAGGCCGACCACGTTAAAATAGCAGCCTTCTATTTTCTCTACAAAAAGGGCGGCTTTACCCTGAATTCCGTAAGCTCCTGCCTTGTCGAGCGGTTCGCTTGAACCGACATAAGTATAGATAACTTTTTCTGACAGCTCTTTCATCCACACTTTAGTCACTGATAAGCCACTTTCATCTTTACCAGTAGCAGCATCCACCAGGATTACTCCGGTCAGGACTTGATGTGCATCACCGCTTAAGAGGCGAAGCATACACCGGGCATCTTCCCTGTCGCGGGGTTTTCCTAAAATTTTTCCCCGATATAAAACAATTGTATCGGCAGCTAAAACAATGCCCTGTTCCAGCCTTGCAGACACAGCAAGCGCTTTATGGCGGGCCAGGCCGATAACCATTTCAGGTAATAGCAAGGTATAATCCGGTTTTTCTACAATACCAGGCTCAATAATTTCAAAGGGAATACCAACCTGCCGCAGTAACTCGGCACGACGCGGAGATGCGGAAGCGAGGACCAGGCTCATTGTGATGACTCCGGGGGGGCTGTCTTTATGATCATGCGTTTGGTCACACCTTCGAGGTAATGGGCTGTAACACCCGTAAATAAACCTGTCGGCACGGATAAAAGCAGCAAAAGTGGATAATAACCTCTTAGCAGATCGGGGTTGGCAATAATCAGGCTGGCCAAAAACAGTTGAGTCAGGTTATGGACGGCTGCCCCGATTACGCTAACCGATACCAGGCTGACCAGACCTCGTTTTTGCAAAACTAGGACCAGGCCCATGGCCAGACAGCTGACCACCCCTGCCGTAACACTGAGCCAAAAACCGAAACCGAAAAGCCCGCCGACAAAAAGACTGCCCAGCACAGAACGTAAGACTGCAATAAGCAGGCCACTGCGCAGACCGAACAAAACCAGGGTGAGAATAGTGATCACGTTAGCCAGGCCAAGCCTGACTCCGGGAACGGGCATAGGCAGAGGCAGGGCTGCTTCGACTGTGTGAATAACAACGGCAAATGTGATCAGTACTGCCAGGTAAGTTAGATAGTTTAGGCGGTTACGTAACTGTAAGCCGGATTGCTCCATTTAGTTAGCCCTTTCAGATAATATTTCTGCTATTAACCCGTTTCAACCTCGTTTCAAAGCCGGATTTAGCTTCTTCTTAAAAAAAGTTTTTTTGCAAATAATCCTTTTTAGAGAGAACGTCCAAAATAAAATATTACCCCCATGACAATTAAAAGAACCAGGACCAGGAGCAGCGTATCGAAACTTAAATTTTTGGTGGTCCACTTGGCGGGATCAAAACGTTGCTTTTTCTTTTCGGACAGCATCTTATTGATCTCTTCCCTGGTTTTTTTGCCAACACTATCATAGACGCCGTCAAGCCTGCGCTCAGCATTCGAGGTCTGATTGACCAGCTTTTTGGCTGTTTCCCCGGTTTTCCGGTAGGCTTCGTCTAATGCTGAATCCATATCAGTAGAACGGTCGGCCAGTTTACGAGCTCCCTTACCCGTCTTTTCATATAAGTCATCGAGTTTCGAATCCATTTCGGCAGATCGATCAGCCAGTTCACGGGCTCCCTTACTTGTTTTTTCATAGAAACGGTCCAGGCCCGCATCAAAATTGCCGATATACTTGCACCAGATCCTGGCCATAATGCCGGACCGATCGTAGGCACTATCAACAGAAGAGTCAACTAATACCCCTGCACGGCAGGTGGCATCTAATATACGATGAGTAATCGGCTCATAAATCAAAGCATAGATGCTTAACCACCAGGGCGGTTTCCAGTCGAACCAACCCCTGTAAGCCCCGGGAATATAAATAAACATGGCCAAAACGACAACTATAAGCATTGCTTCAAGGGGGGGCCATTCAAAAAAGTGAAAGTGATAGAGATGATCCATAGCGTACCCTTCGTAATTAAGCCCCTCTGACGCAGGAACCAGGATCCGCTCAAGGATCAAGTTGGGGAAAAAGCCAATCCCGATAATAATCAGGGCAAAACTGCCCAGTACGGCATTAACCGAAAAGGGCAACCTGTAGTCACGATCCAGTTTTTCCGGTACGGATCCCAGAAATACACCCCTAAACAACTTGATAAAATAGCAAATAGTTAAAGCGCTGGTGAGGACAAATATTTTTTCCGCCACTTCGAAACTGATCAGGCTGTAATCTCTTATCGCAATCAAAAGGGCATCATGCACCAGTGTTTTGCTCGGATAACCGTTAAAACCGGGAATTCCGGCAATACCGAAAGCGGCAACAAGAAATGTAATTCCCACCAGGGGCATTTTTTTAAACATTCCTCCAAGACGAGGCAGTTCCAGCTCATGGGTGTAGATATAAATGGTTCCTACCATCATAAAGAGCCCCGCTTTGAAAAAAGCATGGTTAATGACGTGATAAACTGCACCGGCAAAGCCCATACCTCCTTCGATACCCAGGAAAGCGGCCACACCCAGGCCAGTAGCAATATAGCCAATCTGGCTAACGCTGCTGTAAGCCAGAATTCTTTTCATATTGGTCTGCAGCAGGGCCATCGTGGCGCCAGCAAGCATGGTAACAATGCCGATCCACATTAAAACATTACCCAGTATAAACAGGTAGGATGCATCAGGAGCAGGTAGTTCAGCCGGTGAGGAAAATAAAATCAGCGAAACCCTTAGTATGCCGTAAGCTCCGCTTTTGATCATTATCCCCGAAAGAAGGGCGCTGGCAGGGGAAGGCGCGACCGGATGGGCCTGGGGCAGCCAGATGTGCATAGGCACCAACCCGGCCTTAATTCCAAAACCAATCAGGAAACAGACAAAAATAAAAGTCCGCTGACCTCCCAACAATTCAATAGCCGGGACAATATCAACCGAGCCTGTAGCGCTAAACAGCATCATGATCGCAAAAAGCAAAGCCAATCCGCCGAAAATGCCTAAATAGAGATAAAGCATACCCGCTTTCATCGATTCGGCATCCTGCTCATGAATAACAAGGATGAATGAACTAAGGGTCATCAGTTCAAAAAATAAAAACAGGGTAAAAAAGTCACCGGCCATAACAACACCCAGGGTCGCTCCAAGGGTGAAAATCAGGAAACTGTAATAGCGACGCCTGTTGTGTTCAAAATCCATGTACGCAAATGAAAATACAGTCGCCAGGAACCAGACCAGGGTAATTAAAAAAGCAAAGATCCAGCCAATCAGATCCACCTCAAAAAAAAGGCCCATCTGCATAAAATCGATCAAATCATATGATACGCTACCGGCCAGGCTCAGGGGGAAGAGCAGGACCACACCGATGAATGAAAGGAAAGAAACAATTAATGCACACCCCTTGCGCGCTATTTCCCAGTGATCCTTAAGAAAATAGATCCCTATACCGGCCAGCATGGGCAAAAAGGTAATCCACAGGGGTAAGCTTGAGTAGTAAAGCGGCCCGGTTAACAAAACATAATTCGCCGCCGCAGCAAACAACTAGAAGGCCCCCCCTAGCAGATACTGTGCAGCAAAGCGTGACAATGTAAAAACAATATTGTTCGGTGTTAAACCGAATATCAGGGTGCAAAAAGCTAGAATAACCATAACAGAAAGCATGCTTGGTGTTGCATCCTGCATGTTGAACTGAATTTCCTTGTGTTGATCATGATGCTCGTGACTCGATTCGCCCGGCAGATCAAAAAATGCCGGGATAATAATAGGCAGGTAGTACAAAGCGTTTAAAAGGCTGCTGACCAACAAAACTAAAACATATATAACCATATTCGCATCTAGCGCTCCGAGGGCCAGAGTCCATTTACTCAAAAAACCGTTCAGGGGCGGAATGCCGATCATGGCCAGGGCGGCAATCGAAAAACAGCCCATGGTTACAGGCATCTGCCTGCCGATGCCCTTCATGTCAGCAATCTGGCGCTTTCCAGTGTTCCAGATTATTGCCCCCGCAGCGAGAAAGAGTACACTTTTCATAAAAGCATGACTAAAAATATGAAAAACCGCGCCGATAACGGCATTGCTGTTTAATATACTCAGACCCAGCAGGACGTAACCCAACTGGCTGATGCTGGAGTAGGCCAGGCGGCGCTTGATGTCTTCCTGGGTCAGGGCAACGGCCGAACCGAGTAGTATAGTGATAACAGCAAGGACACTTAAAACGATATCCCAACCACCACTTTGTATCAGCTCAGGTGAGAACACGTGAAAGATAACCCTGATCAACCCGTAAGCCCCGGTTTTAAGCATGACCCCGGAAAGAAGTGCGCTGGCTGGTGAAGGCGCGACAGGGTGAGCATCAGGCAGCCAGACGTGCAGGGGAAACATCCCCGCTTTCATACCGAAACCAATTAAGAAGCAGATAAATGCTAGAAAAGCTAAAGTTGAGGTCTCTTCGATAATTACTCCGACCCCCAGCGAAACAGTGCCGCCCAATTCAAAGATGATTATCATGCCAAAGAACAGGGCTAGACCACCGATAATAGTCATGACCAGGTATTTATAACCGGCTTTCAACGCTTCCTCTGTTTCTTCATGAATAACCAGAATATAGGCAATCAAAGACATCAGCTCGAAAAAGACAAAAAGGCTGAACAGGTCGCCTGCAAAAAATATACCCTGACAGGCTCCCAGGGTAAAGATCAAAACAGGATAGTAGCGATCACAGGCATGCTCCCTAGCCATGTAATCCAGTGAATAAATGGTGCACAAAAACCAGATGAATGAGGACAGGGCCGCGAGGCAAAAACTTAAAATATCAAGGCGCAACGATATCTCGAGATTCGGTAAAACTTCAAAAACGGTAACCTGAATCTCGCCGCCACCAATAACAAAAGGGTAAAGGGATAATGTCAATCCAAAGGTAATTGCCGAGGTTACCACAGAGAGCGTATTGCGAAGTTTCTCTGATATGCGGCTTGAATACATAATCACCGGTGTCATTAGGATTGGGAAACCCACAATCGCGATTATTATTGCAACTATTGTCATCTGGCCCAAATACATTCACCCCCGAGGTTTGATAAAGATATTATAAACGCTGTTACCTGAATATTTCAACTGATAAGGGAAGATTCCTTTTTTAAAAATAAATTGCAACTGCCTGCTCTATAAGTGTGACTACCGGGGTTGTGTAAAAACCGGCAATAACGATAAAAATCATCCCGACTACCATACAGGCCAGCATAACCCGGGGAACAGGCTTTACATCTTTTTTAACAGTCTCCTGCTGCATAAAAGCGCTGATCACGATAGGCATGTAGTAAACAGCATTGAGCAGGCTGCTGGCCAAGATGACCAAAACGAATACCGGTCGCCCGATTTCAAGCGCGCTTAGAGCTAAGAACCACTTACTGATTAGACCGCCCGTTCCCGGGATGCCGACCATCGAAGCGCTGCCGATTGTAAAAGCGATCATGGTAACCGGCAGGACCCGCCCAATACCGGCTAAGTGTCTAATTTCCCGAACTCCCGTAGAATAAATAATAACACCTGCAGCCATAAAAAGCATTGCCTTAGTTACAGCATGAACCATAATATGATAAAAACCGCCAATCAGCGCTGAATCATGGTTAAGGCCGATCCCCATAAAAATATAAGCGATCTGACCGATACTGGAAAAGGCCAGCATTTTTTTTAAGTCTGATTGCAACATGGCATAAATAGAGCCAAAGAGAGTCCCCAGCGCCGCCAACCATAAAATAATTTCATTGAGCGGTATGGTCTCCAGTAAAGTGCGCGGAAAAACTTCGTAGAACATCAGGAAAAGAGCAAAAGCATATACTTTAATAACCACACCAGAGAGCATCGCACTGGATGGAGAAGGAGCTGAAGCGTGGGCATCGGGCAGCCAAACATGCAGTGGGAACAGGGCTGCTTTCGTGCCAAAGGCGACTATGAACAGCGCAGCTGCGGTAAATATATTGCGCGGGTAAAGGTTAAAAGCCTCGGCCAGTTCAACATGTAAAAAGCTGTAATTGAGATAACCGGTCGCCATGTAAAGCATAACCACACCAAGCAGAAAGCATCCGGTGCCCATGGCGCTTAAGATTAAATACTTAAAACTGGCCTCCAGGCACTCCCTGTCTTCTTTTATTGAAATAATCGCGCAGGCTGAAATGGCGCATATCTCCATCAAAACAAAAAGGTTAAAGAGATCATTGGTCAACACTATACCGGCCATAGAACCGACAAGGAGAGCATAAAGAGTATAATACCAGCCGATAACCCGTCTTTTCAGTTCATGCTGCAGGTCGCGAAGCGCATAAATAAAAATCCACAGGCTGACGCTGATCACAACAATTAATATAAATAGCCGAAGCGGGTCAGCCCTGAGCTCAATACCCCACGGAGGCGGCCATCCACCCATAT
>SLHT01000022.1 GCA_007136055.1 Syntrophomonadaceae bacterium | reverse complement strand
TCCGGGGGTTGCCATCCCAGGGACGCCAAGATGAGGCTGGCCAGAGAAGTTGTTTCTTTATACCATGGAGAGGAAAAAGCCCGGTCAGCAGAGGATAACTTCGTTCAAGTGTTTCAGCAGAATCTCATTCCATCACATATCCCCCAGGTGATCTTGGCTCCAGATTTTAAAAATAAAGAAATCATTATTTGGAGGCTATTAACCCTTTCAGGCCTTGCTACCAGCAATAGTGAAGCCAGGCGTTTAGTCAAACAAGGCGGAGTGAAAGTGAACAGCGAAAAAGTTTCTAACGTTGAAGCGGAAATAAAGGTGACGGATGATTTACTATTACAGGTTGGCAAACGTAAATTCGTACGTGTTATAATCACCTGACAGGTTGTATCCCAGTCTAAAAGCGCTTAGTATCCTGTCCCCAAGCTGTGGTCTTGCTTTAATTCCCTGTAACAGAAGTCTTTTGCTTCGCTGGTTTTTAAAGCTGATCTGCTAAAATAAGCGGCCGCTCGTCTAAAGGGCGGCCGCTTATGTGGCGACACAGGCAGTTGTTCAAATTTTACTCAGATTCCTGCATTTTGTTTCTACTGTTACTTATTTATCACTGTAATTGTTTTTAATTGCTTTAACAACCTGCGGGTCCATCAGGGTGGTTACATCTCCTAAATCCCTCTGTTCAGCAATATCACGCAGCAGGCGGCGCATAATCTTTCCGCTGCGGGTTTTCGGTAGTTCGTAAGTGAAAAAGATTTCTTCAGGCCGGGCAATAGCGCCGATCTTTTTACCGACATGAGTTTTCAGCTCTTTGAGCAGTTCTTCGCTACCGTCTACACCTTCCTTTAGGGTGACAAAGGCGGTAATAGCATGTCCTTTTATTTCGTGGACTTTACCAATAACTGCTGCTTCTGCTACCGATTGATGGTCGACCAGGGCGCTTTCAACTTCCATTGTCCCAATCCTGTGACCTGATACATTTAAGACATCGTCAACCCGTCCCATTATCCACAAGTAACCATCGCTATCTTTCCAGGCCCCGTCCCCGGTAAAGTAGAGGCCGGGATATTGTTTCCAGTAGGTATGTTCATAACGCTCATGATCCTCATACAGTGTGCGCAGCATTGCCGGCCAGGGTGTTTTTATAACTAAAAAGCCTCTTTGACCCGGACCAGTAGAATAGCCCTGATCATCTACTACATCAACATCAATGCCGGGGAAGGCCTTAGTTGCCGAACCAGGTTTTAATGGTGTCAAACCAGGCAGCGGTGTAATCATAATCATCCCTGTCTCTGTTTGCCACCAGGTGTCAACTATCGGGCATTTTGTTTTGCCGATATGTTCGTGATACCAGAGCCATGCTTCCGGGTTAATCGGTTCACCGACTGATCCGAGCAGGCGGAGGCTTGAAAGATCGTGTCCTGCGGGGAAGTGATTGCCCCAGCGCATGAAGGAGCGAATCGCTGTCGGTGCAGTGTAGAAGACTGTTATCTTGTATTTTTCAATTAATTCCCAGAAACGATCCCGATTTGGGTAATCAGGAGTGCCTTCATAAATGAACACGGTTGATCCGTTGGACAGGGGTCCGTAAACGATATAGCTGTGGCCGGTAACCCAGCCAATATCAGCGGTACACCAGTAAATATCGTCTTCGTGATGGTCAAAAACATAGCGGTGAGTTGTGTTTACTCCCACCAGGTAACCTGCAGTAGTGTGCAGAATCCCTTTAGGTTTGCCGGTCGTTCCGCTGCTGTAAAGGATAAAGAGCGGATCTTCAGCATCCATTTCAGCGGGGCTGAAATTTTCATCAGCATTTTTCATTAAATCTTTCCACAGAAGGTCGCGACCTTCGGTTACTTCATAATCTGAGCCTGCTCTTTCTACAATTACTACTTTTTCGATACTCGGGCACAACTGCAGCGCTTCTTCCGCCATCCCTTTCATTGGAAGCACTTTACCCTTTCGGTTAGCCCCGTCAGCGGTAACCAGCAGCTTTGACCTTGAATCAAGAATGCGATCTTTAAGGGCATCGGGGCTGAAACCTCCAAATACTACGCTGTGGACAGCGCCGATACGGGTGCAAGCTAACATTGCCACTACAGCTTCAGGAATCATGGGCATCCAAATTGTCACAGCATCTCCCCTGGCAACCCCCAGGTCGCTGAGGACGTTACAAAATTTATTTACCTCTTTTAGCAGCTTTGCATATGTCAGGCTGATTGTGTCCCCTTCTTCACCTTCGAAAAGAATTGCTTTTTTGTCACTTAGGCCGTTTTCGACATGTCGGTCAAGGCAGTTGGCTGAAACATTTAGTTTTCCGTTAACAAACCACTTAAAGTATGGTGGGTTGCTGTCATCTAAGACCTGTTCCCACTTTTTTGACCACTGCAAATTATCTGCTTTTTTAGCCCAGAAAGCCAATCTGTCTTTTTCAGCTTCCCTGTAGGGTTTTTCATCATTAACAAGCGCTTTTTCTTTAAATATTTTTGGTGGCTGAAAAGGTTTTGCGTTGTCTTCACTTATTATATCCACGTGGTTTTTTTTGCTCATACATATTACCTCCTATAGATAAAGTAGAGAATAAAAAAGTATTCGCGGAAAAGGAAGCAATTCCTTTAAAATTCTGGCAATAAGTTTCTATTAATTTGTTCCCAGACAGCAATTTGTAAAGTGTGTAATATCTTTAACCCCGGTGTTTTTACCGGCTCTGGCTAAAAGAAAATTGCAGGGGTGTTCGCGGACTTCCGGATCGACAGTTTCCCAGGTTACAAAACCAAATTTTTCAAAGAAGTCGAGCATGAATTGACGGTATGTCCATGGTGACATACCGGTATTTTCAAGGTCCCAGCTTTGAACAAAATGAACGGCGATCACTATGAAAT
>SLHT01000207.1 GCA_007136055.1 Syntrophomonadaceae bacterium | reverse complement strand
TTGCGGTATGTATAAGCGGAAAAAGTTTCGGGTTCGTAAGCTTGAAGAAGTCAAAAAGGAAAGCGCTTTAATTTCACACTTAATGCCGCACACAACTCGTGTATTCCTGGCTGACGGTAATGCTCTCGCTGTGCCGACAGATCAGCTGCTCCAGATCTTAAAAACTTTGATCAGTTCTTTTCCCAGGCTGGAAAGGGTGTCTTTATATGGCAATCCCCACGATTTACTGCAGAAAAGCGTCGGAGAACTAAAAAAGTTAAAGAATAACAAGCTGGGCATAATTTACCTGGGCATTGAAAGCGGCAGCGCTTCAGTTTTAGATGCAGTTAAAAAGGGGGTAACCCCGGAGCAGTTAGCGGAAGGTTCGGGAAAAGCTAAAGAAGCTGGAGTTCCGCTGTCAATAACAGTTTTAAACGGCCTGGCTGGTGTTGAAGGGTCGGCTGAACATGCCCGGGAAACAGCCCGCCTTTTAAATGAAATCGACCCAGAATATTTAGGCCTGCTCAGCTTGATCACTGTCCCCGGGACAACCATGCACCGCCACTTTAAAGAGGGTTTGCTTACTCCTCTTGGCCCATGGGAATTGCTTGAAGAGATTAAAATGATCGTCAAAGATCTCAACTTAACCAATTGCGTTTTCAGGGCCAACCATGCATCAAATTACCTGCCGTTAAAAGCGGTTCTATCCCGTGGCAAGGAGGCTCTTCTGGCTGATCTTGACCGGGTAATTGAGCAAAAAGCTCCCGGTTCATTGAAAAGTGAATACCTGCGGGGGCTTTGATCTGCTAATATGAAAAAAACAATGCAGTGCATGTCCTCCTGGGAGGTTGAAGTTGCTTAACAGTTAAGAGATTCGGTCCTGTGAAAAGCCTTTCAGCAATGAGTAACACATTACCAGCAACACCAGCATAAATGGAAATGCCGAGGCAATCGAAACTGTTTGCAATGCCCCGAGCCCACCGGACACCAGCAGCACAGCAGCGATACCGCCGAGCAGGATGCTCCAGGCTGCTTTAATTTTTCGTCGGGCCGGGTATCTGCCGGAATTTCTCCGTTTACGCGTCGTCTTAAAATGAAGATAGTGCAATACAGTAAAGGAATTATTGATGCTAATAGCCAATAGTTAGAATAAACGACTAAATGTCTAAAAACCCGGCTATCTCTTGCAGACCGCATCAAAAATAGCATTTCTATGAGAAAGGAAAGGGTTATGCTATCCGAACAAATTGCAGATTTTACCGTTGGTCTGCACTTTAAAGATCTTCCTTCCTCCGTTGTAGAGGCAAGCCGGACGGCGATTACAGACTGGCTTGCCTCTGTGGCAGCCGGATCATTAGAGCCCCCGGCAGTTAAACTGGCCGGAGTTTTGCGCCGGGCAGGGGGTAACCCCCAGGCTACCCTGATCGGTTTGAACGAAAAGAGCTCTGCTCTTAATGCCGCCCTGTTTAATGGAACGTCCTGTCACATTCTTGAGCTGGACGACCTGCATCGCAGCTCAATTTTACATCCAGCTGCGCCGATCATTTCTGCCGCCTTTGCCGCTGCTGAAGAACGGGGAGCTTCGGGACGGGAACTAATCACCGCAGTGGTGGCCGGCTATGAAATCGGGATCCGCGTTGCTGAAGCAGTCACCCCTTCTCATTATTATTACTGGCATACTACGGCTACCTGTGGTACTTTCGGGGCGGCTATTGCTGCCGCTAAAATATACTCCCTGACGACAGATCAGATTATCGATGCCCTTGGTAATGCCGGCTCCCAGGCCGCAGGGTTGTGGGAATTCCTACAGGATGGGGCGATGACCAAGCATCTCCATCCCGGAAAAGCGGCTATGAACGGCCTGCTTGCCGTGCAGCTTGCAGAACAGGGCTTTACAGGGGCGAAGCGGATCCTGGAGGGCCAAAAAGGCTTTTTCAAGGCAACAGCCGGGGAGTTTTTCCCGGACAGGGCGGTTGCCGGCCTGAAGGAGGAATACCGCATTTTAGGCAACAGCTACAAGATTTATCCTTCCTGCCGCCATACTCACAGCGCGGTTGATCTGGCTTTGCAGCTGGCCTCTGAAGGGCTTGAGCCGAACGATATAGAAAAGATTACCGTCAGAACCTATTCTCATGCCCGGGACCTGGTGGGAGAATTTACATGCGATACTCCCTACAAAGCCAAGTTCAGTTTGCCGTTTTGTGTGGGAGTGGCCCTGGCAGACGGCAAGCTTGATTTGGGCAGCTTCGATTTTTCTGTCCCCGTCAAGCCGATAGTTAAAGAAGTTGGCGCGCGCTGCAGCGTGGTTGTCGATCCTGAGCTTGAGAAAATATACCCTGCCAGCTGGGCTGCGGCTATTGAGGTAACTCTCAAAGATGGCCGGCTTATCGAGATCCGCACCGATTACCCCCGTGGAGACCCGGAAAATCCTGCCACGGCAGAAGAATTGCAAAACAAATTTAAAGAACTCGTCTACCGGGCGTGGGCCAAAGATAGAGTGGCCCGGACCCTGGAACATTTAAAAAACCTGGAAAAGCTCGACCGGGCTGGAAGTCTTATTGACTGGAAAGAGTAGCTAACCTGATGAGGAGGTTATTAAATGGCCAATTTAATTCCAATCTACTACCTGGGTAAAAAGCACATGGTTCCCGAAGGGGTAACCATTATGGGTGCCATCGAGAATTCGGGCCACCGCCTGGTCCGGGGTTGCGGTTGCAGGGGCGGCTTTTGCGGAGCCTGCGCTACAGTATTTCGAATTCCCGGAGATCACCAGATCAAGGTAGGCTTGGCCTGCCAGACCAGGGTGGAAGCAGGCATGGATGTGGCCATCCTTCCTTACTATCCCGCTCAAAAAGTGCTCTATGATTTTAAGACGGTAACAGACCCGGCCAGGGCTTTGCAAACTATGTACCCCGAAATGTACCGCTGCCTTGGCTGCAGTGCCTGCAACAAGATTTGCCCCCAGGATCTTCCGGTAATGGATATTATTGCTGAGGCCCAGAGGGGTAACCTGCCTGCAGTTGCGGAGTTGTCTTTCGACTGCGTGATGTGCGGTTTGTGCGCTTCCCGGTGCCTGGCTCAAATGGTTCCCTATAATATTGCCATGGCCGCCAGGCGTCTCTATTCCCACTCCATGCTCCTGGGCCCGGATTATGTCGGGGTCAGGATCAGGGAAATAGAACAGGGCGTTTATGATCGGCAGATCGATGCTTTGCTTGAAAAGAGCCAGGAAGAACTGCAAAAACTATATGCTGAAAGAGATATTGAATGCATCTAAGGGGGAGTTCCAGTGGCGTATCCGCCCCATTTTGACGAAACGCTGAACCTGGTTAAGGAAACCAGGAGATTTCGAAAAAGCCAGGAGATAAAGCGTCTTAATGACGCTGAAAGAACCGAACTGATCGAAAATTATCACCCCGACTACCGGGCCGAGGGCATGGAACCCCTGCGCATCGGCCCCAACAGGGGTGACCGGGTACCAATAGAGCTGGCTAAAGCCCTGGAATCGTACAGTATTTACGATCCTGGCCGGTTAAATCTTTCCGAGCCCGATTATAGCACTGACATCCTGATAGTCGGCGGCGGGGGAGCCGGTTGTGCTGCCGCCCTTACTGCTCGGGAAGGCGGGGCTGAAGTGCTGATGGCTACGAAGCTGCGCCTGGGCGATGCAAATACCCTGATGGCGGAAGGAGGGATGTGTTCGCCTGTTCGTCCCGAAGACAGCCCCTACATGCACTTTATCGACACAATCGGTGGCGGTCATTACACCAATGTGCCGGAACTGGTCAAGGCCCTGGTATTGGACGGCCCTGAGATTGCTTCCTGGTTGATCGGTATGGGGGTAATGTTCGACTACGAAGCCGACGGCAGCCTGAAAGTTAACCACTGCGGGGGGCATTCCCGTAAACGGATGCTTTCCTGTAAAGATCTTACCGGTCTTGAACTGATGAGGGTCCTGCGTGATGAAATGCGCGATCGGGAAATACCATGCCTGGAGTTTTCACCGGTAGTAGATCTGCTGTTAGATGAGCAAGGCTCCTGTGCCGGGGCCGTGTTGTATAACATGGATACGGCGGATTTTACAGTTGTGAAAGCAAAAGCGGTAATCATGGCTTCCGGTGGTATCGGGCGCCTTCATATCCAGGGCTTCCCGACAACGAATCATTACGGCGCCACCGCTGACGGCCTGGTTGTTGCCTACCGTTCGGGAGCAGAAATGATACATATGGACAGTATACAGTATCACCCCACAGGCACTGTATGGCCCGAACAACTTTTAGGGCAGCTGATTACCGAAGTAATGCGCGGCCACGGCGCGCACCTTGTTAATGCATCAGGCAAAAGGTTTATCAATGAACTGGAATGCAGGGATACCTGCGCATCAGCCTGTATCAGGGAGTGTTCTGAGCGGGGCAATGGGGTGGTTACCCCTACGGGTTTTGAGGGAATCTGGCTCGATACCCCCCTGATTCCCGATATCAAAAATCATTTTGTCGGAATTTACCAGCGTTTTAAAAAGTATGATATTGATATTCAGGAAGAGCCGATCCTGGTTTACCCCACCCAGCATTATCAAAACGGTGGCCTGCGCATCAACCCGCAGGCCGAAACCTCAATGCCCGGACTTTTTGCCGCCGGTGAAGTAGCAGGCGGTATCCAGGGTAAAAATCGACTGGCCGGAAACAGCCTGCTGGACATATTTGTATACGGCAGGCGCGCCGCCAGGCGGGCATTGGAGTTAAACGGGAAAGTGGCTTCGCCGGTTCGCCTGACTGTCGAGCACCTTCATAACTGGCATGATCGGCTGAATGCACTGGGGGTTCCCAAAGCACAGCAGTCCCCGGTTTTACTGCCTGATTATACGCCAAAGTAATTGAAAATGGAGGGATAACGAAAATGGAGAGTTTGCGAACAGTGCCGTTGTTTGTCCCCGGTGACCGGTCTGATTTTTTTGAGAAGGCTGCAGATTCCACGGCTGATACCCTAATCCTGGATTTGGAAGATGCGGTGCCCGCGGAAAAAAAGGAAAGCAGCCGCCTCCAGGTGGAGCAGGCCCTGGCGCAGTTGGCTTCCGGGAATAAGGAACTGGTAGTCCGGGTTAATGCCCTGTCATCGCCCTGGGGAACAGAGGACCTTTCCATGGTGCGGCGCTGCAGCGGGATAAATGCTGTATTAATCCCCAAGGCTGAGCCGGCAGAGGTGCAGTTAACTGAACAACTTCTGGGAGAAGCCGACATCCGTATTATCTGCCAGATTGAAACGGCCCGCGGCTTACAGCTGGCATATGAAACGCTTATATCTTCACCTCGGGTTACAGGCACCATGCTGGGAGCCGAAGACCTGGCTGCGGAAATGAATTTTAGGAGAACTTTTACCGGCGAGGAAATTGAACATGCCAGGCACACGCTCGTTGTTGCCGCTTACGCTGCCGCAGTACAGCCGATTGATACACCGTACCTGAAGATTGATGACCCGGACGGCTTGCGAAGCGACACGATAAGGGCTAAAGAAATCGGGTTTACGGCCAAAGCAGCCCTGTCACCCCGCCAGATCCCTGTAATCCGGGAAATATTTCGTCCCTGCGCGGAGGAATTGGAAGAAGCCAGGCGTATTTTAGAAGCCGCCGAGGAGGCAAGAAAGCGGGGACGCGGGGTTGTTACCCTCGACGGGGCAATGATCGATGCCCCGGTAGTGAATAGGGCCAGGCGGGTGATAGAACTGGCCCGTGAGGTGGAAGGCGATGATCGTTAACGGGATTGGAAGGTCTGTTCCCGAAATTATTGAAGGCTACAAAAAAATTGTACCCTACAGTTCTCCGCACGGCACAGATCCTCACCCTTACAGGGCACAGACTTCCGCAGGCAAGGTCCTGCCCGGGGAGAAAAAACTATTGCCCGATCTCAAAACGGCGATTCGCTTCTGCGGGCTGGAAGACGGGATGACAGTTTCCTTTCACCATCATTTCCGCAATGGTGATCAGGTAGTCAACCTGGTCCTCGAGGCTGCCGCTGAAATGGGTCTTAAAGAACTCAAGGTGGCCATGAGTTCGATATTTCCCGTCCATTCTCCCCTGGCAGGGCATATCGCGAGCGGTGTGGTAGGAGGCCTGTCCTGCAATTACATGCTGGGTCCTGTAGCAGAGGCCATGTCCGGTGGTGCATTCCCCTTCCCGGTTATTTTCAGAACCCACGGCGGCCGGGATCGGGCCATCCAGACCGGGGAAGAAAAAATCGATGTTGCTTTTATCGCTGCTTCCGCCGCAGACGAGGCCGGCAACTTTAACGGCGTAAACGGCCCTTCAGCCTGCGGATCTCTTGGTTACTGTCTAACCGACTGTCGCTTTGCGAAAAAAGTAGTCGTGTTGACTGATAACCTTGCACCATACCCCCTGATCCCGGCCAGTGCAGACGAAACCTTGATTGACTTTGTGGTCAGGATAGAAAAAGTAGGTGATCCGGCGGGAATTACTACGGGAGCGGTAAAGGAAGTCCATGATCCTCTCCGCCTTAAGCTGGCCCGTTGGGCTGTCGATGTAATTGAAGCCTCAGGCCTATTGCAGGATGGGATTTCTTTTCAAACCGGGACAGGAGGCGCTTCGCTGGCTGCGGCGGGGTTTTTGCGCGAAAAAATGGAGCAGCATAAGATCACCGGTTCATTTGGTATGGGTGGAGTCACCGGGCACATGGCCGGCCTGCTCAGTGAAGGATTTTTTCGCGCTGTTCTTGACACTCAGAGCTTTGACCAGAAAGCGATTGCTTCCCTGCGGGATAATCCCCGGCATGTGGAGATATCATCAGACCGTTATGCCAACCCTCACAACAAGGGCTGTGCCGTAAACAGGCTTGACGCAATGATCTTAAGCGCTATTGAGGTAGACACTGCCTTTAATGTAAATGTTCATACTGCCTCTGATGGCCGGGTTATGGGCGGTTCTGGCGGCCATGCCGATACCGCGGCCGGGTCTAAACTGGCCGTTGTTGTGGCGCCTTCGGTTCGCAAAAACATTCCTATTATTATAGATCGGGTTCACACCGTGACAACTCCGGGCGAGACGATAGACTGCCTGGTTACCGAGCACGGCATATCCGTAAACCCCCGGCGGGCAGACCTGTTAAATGATCTGCAGGGCGCCGGGCTGCCCTTGATCGACATCCATGACCTGAAGGCTGAAGTTGATAAGAAAACCGGTTGCCCCGGGTTGCCGGAAGTTTCTGAGAAAATCGTCGCCGTTGTTGAATATCGTGATGGTTCGGTGATCGATGTGATCAGGGCCTTGGAGTAAACAGCCGGAAGAAATGAAGCGCTTTCATATCTTATAAAAATGAAGGAACCCTTCTTTGAAGAGGGGTTCCTTCATAATGAAAACTTTAGTAAAGCAGCAAGGTCAAAAGCTATCCCGGGCACCTGAACTATCTGTGCTCTCAATATCTTTTACTTTCAGCTCTTTATCTTTCATCGCGGCAGCGGCAGCAGCAGCCTCTTTCTGTATTCTTTTTAGCGGGCCGATGCTCTTATGCTGGCGCACTCCGATTACAAGCGCTATAAATACTATGACTGCACCGATGATCGCAACTGTTATATTTGGGTGAAATAACGGGATCAGCGCTAAAAGGGAAAGAATAATTTTTAAGGGCAAGTCGAATCTTACCTGGTTAATAAAACGCCCGAACATGGCGAAGGTAAAGCCCAGGGTTCCCAGGGCAACAATTATCGTATCACGAATTTGAGGTAGACCGGGAGTTGTTACCAGGTCAGTGCGGATAAAGATGGCGAAAGACATGACTAAAATCGGCAGGCATATCTTGAGCGCCATCATCATTGTTCGCATAAACGAGGCGTTTGCCAAACGTGAAGCGACTGCTGCTGTCAGTGAAGTCGGCGGCGATAACTCACCCCACACTGAAATCAGAAAGACGAATATGTGGGCAATCCAGGGGTTAATACCCCATTGAATAAGAGGTGGGGCAACTATAACGGCTACTACAATATAAGTAGCCGTGGGCGGCAGCCCTGTTCCCGCCAGCCAGCCGAAGCCCCAGGCGACCAGGATGGTCAGGAAAATGCTTACGGCTCCCAGCTGCATCATCAAAGCTCCCATGCGCATGATAAATCCGGTTACCGTAAACAGTCCAATCATAATACCCAGGGTTGACATTAAAATCACCAGGTACCAGGCCATATCGGCATGGGTCTCAATGATCTCGCGCAGCATTGACGGCAGGTGTTGATCTTTGAAAGCGCTATCCTGCGCCTGGTATTTATAATACAGGTGGATAGCAAACAGTAAAATAGCGAGTATAGCGGCTGTGTAGACCGCTGAGCGCATAGGCCCGTGACCGATTACGCCCATCATGATAATCAAAGAAACTATGCAGGCAAAAAATGAATAAGTTTTTAGTTTATCGTACAATGGCACATCCGGTGGATCGACTTCTTCCTGAGATACAGAACTGACACTGAGCAGGTAGACCGACATGATTACAGCGGAAAAGTAGATGAAGCTTAAGGAGAAACCGCGAATAACGACGTCCCAGTAGGGCACTCCTAAAAAGTCGGCCATGATAAAACCTGCCACGGCCATCAAGGGAGGCATAATCAACCCGCCCATAGAAGCGGCAGTTTCCACGGCACCGGCATAAACCGGGTGGATGCCGTGCTTGATCATCAATGGAATCGTAAAGCTGCCCGTAACTGCAGTGTTTGCTGCCCCGCTGCCGCTGACCGCACCCAGGGAGGCTGAACTTAAAACAGCAACCTGGGGAATGTTATGCTTTGTCTTTCCGAAAACGCCGTAGATATAAGAGATTATTGCGCTTTGTGCCCCAAAGGCCTTGGCTACTGCAGCTAAAAGGAGGAAAGCGGCAACCAGGGTCAGGGCCATCTGGGCATAACGACCGTATATGCCTGTAGCCAGCTCTAAGGTTGTAGAGCTGACAAGACGAGACCAGGATACACCGGGATGCCAGAAAAAGTCCCATGGGGATAAGTAGCCGAAAAGGCTGTATAAGATTAATACCGCGTTAACCGCAAACAGAATCGTATGAATTTTGCGCGATATTTCCATGATCAGTAAAAACATCAGGGTACCGACAATAAAGTCCATCTGGTTGTAAGATCCGGCCCGGTACATAAAAATATTTTCAAATTCGTACAAAAAGTAAGTGAAGGCGAAAAGGGCGATGCCGATATAGACGGCGCCGATTATTCTGTTCAATACAGTTCCCAGGCGCGGATAGATATTTTTGGTTTGCAGGGTGTTTAGCACGAAGATAATAACTGCTATCGGGACCATCCGGGTGGCAAGCAGTAGCGGTCCTCCGGCACCGGTAAGAAAATAGTGGACCAGTGTAACGAAAAAACCGGTTGATACAATAAAAGAAAGATTGCGGAGAGTTAATTTTGATTTAAGCCAAGCAAAGAAAGGTTCCTGCATGTTTTAAGCTCTCCCCCTTTAGGTGCTGATGTTCAATTACCATTTCCATGTATGCGGCCGGTATCTATGGCCGCATACATGGAAACGATTTTACTCGTTCTGTTCAATGCGCAGGGCTTTTGAGTCTTGATAACTGTTATTCGCCAATCCTGGACCAGGATTCGTCCCAGGCTCCTCTGTCTTCAAGGAATTGAGCCATTCCCTCATGAACCGGAATGTCCGGGTTTGCACGAATCCCGGAGACCTGCATGCCAACGAAATCGGCAGCCAGCGGCCCGAAGCCGGGTTCGTATTCTGCCAGCCGCTCAGCGGCTGCTTCAAAAATCTCCAGCTTCATCTTAACAAATTCAGCAGGAGTGTGCGCCATTACATTATAGGCAAAGAGAATAGGTACCGCTTTATAGCTGTCTGTTCCCACATCGGTGGAGAACGGAACAGTCGCGTCAATATCTACGACCGACAGGCCCGCTGCTTCCAGCTGTGCCACTTCTTCATCGCTGGGGCTGACTGCGTGCAGTTCGTCGGACATTCTCATTTCTGCTTCCCTTAAGTAGGTAGGAAGAGAGAGGCCTGCTGTGGTATAAATAGCAGCGCCCATTATTGAACCGTCGCTCAGGGCGTCGGCTACCATGCCGGAGTCAATTTCAGTGTGGTTAAATTCAAGATCAAGAGCGTCAAAAATACGGCCCATGTTCAGCCAGTTCATGAAACCGGCCGGAGTAAAGAAAACCGGCTCTCCATCAAAATCGCTCCAGCTGTTAAACTGGTCAGCGTTATTTACATGAACAGCGAGTGAAGTTTCCATCGGGTAGGCGTAGAAGCTGTGAACCAGAAGCTCTGCATCTTCTCTGCCGGGCCAATCTTCATAGCTGTAAGCGGCTTCTTCGGCGTAAACCTGGGTCATTCCCACATCGGCGGTGTAGGCGATGTCTCCATCACCTTCCATGGCTGCTTTCATGCCGGCGCCTGTAGCCGGGAACGGGTGAATGGTAACTACATAATGATCCGGAAGCTCGCGGTTTAACTCTTCTACCATTAAGCTGGCCACGGAGTAGCCGTATGAACCAACATCCGCAGTATTCCACCTGACTGAAAGCCGGCTTGGTGCAGCTTCCTCAGGCACTTCAGGATCTTCAGGGTCAACCGGTTCTGCAGGGTCGCAACCGGTTACAGTAAAAGCAAGAAGCATTAATCCAACCAAAATTAAACCCATCATAATTTTTAACTTGGAATTGCTAAGCATTGTCATACCCCCATAGTTTTTATTAAGGAGAAACTAACTCATCGGTGTCCGTCCTGACAATAATAGAGTTCTTTTACTTGTCTGGTTCAGTTCTCACCTCCCAATAGCTTCCAGCGTGCCAGCGCGTGTCAGCGGGGACGGTTCTTCTGTCACCTTAGAGAAGTGAAGGTCCGTCAGAAATGATCATGTAACCGTTTCCCGGCACGGCTCTTTATTAGATAACATGTTTTTTGCTGTAGTGCTAGTTTTAAAATTACAGACTAACCTAGCGGTATCAAAGGGACAGGAATGTAATTCCCAATTGGACGTTAAGTCTATTTGTGGGACCAGTTAAAATAATGTGTTTATTATACAAAAAAAATGCAATTTATGCAAGAGAAATAATACCATTTTTATTCTAATAATTATAAAGATAATATAATTTATAACAGGGCAGGCTTTAATCCCCTATTAAGGCAGGAGTAAGCTCGAATTCAAGTAAAGTATTTTTGTTAATTCAGTTGCTATTTAAAACGTTTGTCGAAATAGTGGCCGGCATAAATCGCGCCCAGCGGGTTGTGGGCCAAAACCCGATCTTTTACGGCTAATACTGTCACCGGAAAATCTGCATAACGGAGAAAGAGTGAGT
>SLHT01000292.1 GCA_007136055.1 Syntrophomonadaceae bacterium | reverse complement strand
TGCCAGGCCGTGTTTTTCAAAAAGCCGGAAATCGCCTGCTTATTATTGACCCGCTTAGAAAAATAACCTCCAGTACTTTTATTACCTGATCATGTTATAATATTTTTCAAGTAATAACTTAGAAAAACAAGGAGGTGGCAGAATATGTCAAACAAGCTATGTGCAATTGCCGGTGTTGGCAGCGGCATGGGACAGGCGATTGCGCGCGCTTTTGCCGGGGAAGGATACGATCTGGCTTTAATTTCACGCAACCCGGCCAACATGGAACCATACAGGAAGCAGGTCGAAGATGTTGGCCAGCGGGCCACGCTGTACCAGGCTGATGTTACCGACAGCATAAAAATGCAGGCTGCATTAGATCAGATAGTGAATCAGGTTGGTGTACCGGAAGTAGTGGTCTATAACGTGGCAACCATGACCATGGAGAAACCAAGCGAGCTTACCAGCCAGGCGATAATTGGCACTCTCCCGCTTAACTTTTTTGGAGCGCTCCATACCACATCCGCAATCTTGCCGGCCATGCGCAGGCGTGGCTCAGGGACGCTCTTATATACCGGCGGCGGCTTTGCTATCGAGCCTTCGGTAGAGCGGACCACCCATTCCGTGGGCAAAGCCGCCCTGCGAAACTGGGTTAGAGCCCTGCACCAGGAGCTGGCCCCCGAAAGCATTCACGCGGCCACGGTAACTATTACCCGTCCGATTGAAGCGGGCACGACCTATGACCCTGACATCATCGCCGGCCTGTACGTAAAGCTGGCCCAGCAGCAGCCTTCGGCCTGGAACTGGGAGATTATCCACAAAGATCTTTAAGCCCTCTTGCAGCGCCGGGCAGTTTCGGGCAAGCTCAGGGGGAAACCGAGAATAACAAGCATCTCGGGAGCCCTGTCCATCCAGTTTCGTAAGCGGCGTCATCCCAGGAGGGCGGGTAGTTCCGGTAGTGTTCATAAACCTGCGCCACCCTGCTAACTGCCCGGTTCAACTTGAGCAGATTCGGCAGGTTGGTTAACCCGCCCTGCGGGTCGCTTTTGATCCCTGCGCCGACATTTATGCTCTCTTCATTGTGAATATGGGTCCACTGGTAGCCGCTGTTGTACCCGTAGCGATGATGGCCCGGGATTAGTTCGATGATCCGGTCACCGGGCGGTGCACGCGGAAACAGCTCTCTGTTACTGCATTACTGCACAATATCATTTTGAACTGCCTTGAATACCTCTGCTATAATCTCCAGGGCTTGATCAAGATGCTCCCTGGTGATCACCAGGGGCGGCATTAACCGGAAAACATTTGTATGCCGACCACAGGGAAGCATCAGCACCCCTTTATCTCTCAAGGCGAGAAGGATTTGCATTAATTCGCCGAGATCAATTGGTTCTTTTGTATCCCTGTTTCTGACCACTTCGATGCCGATCATCAACCCTTTACCGCGCACTTCGCCAATGATCTCAATATCATCCATCATCTCTTTAAGAACCGCCAGGGCATAGACACCCATTTGCTCAGTTCGTTCGAGCAGACCTTCCTGCAGTAGATCGATGTTTGTACAGGCTACTGCACTGGAGGTAGCATTGCCGACAGAAGTAAGGATATGGCTCATTGGGCTCAGCTTTTCGGCCACGCTATTATCCATGATTACCGCGCTATAAGGCAAATCTCCGCCGAGGGCTTTGCCCAGGGTAATCAGATCGGGATCAACACCGTAGTGCTCTATGGCGAACATCTTACCAGTCCGGCCCATGCCGGCCTGAACCTCGTCATCGATGTAGAGGATGCCGGCTTTTTCACAGGTCTTCTTTATAGCCTTTAAGAAACCATCCGGTGGCGGCACATATCCACCTTCACCCTGCACGGGTTCGACAATCATCGCGGCTACATTCCCGATGTCAATCCCGCTGGAGGGGCCTAATATTTGTTCCTCCACATACTTAGCACACTCCAGATCACATCCGGGATACTCCATCTCCCAGGGACAGCGGTAGCAGTAGGCATACGGACCCACATGATATACATAAGGATGAAAAGGTCCATAATTAGAACGAAACTGCTGCGAAGTCGTCAGCGACAGGGTGGCGCCCAGCGCGCCATGGTAAGCGCCCTCAAAAGCGATAATGTGAGACTTACCCGTAGCACTCTTAGCAAATTTAACAGCGATTTCGACGGCCGAACTGCCACTTAATCCGTAAGCCATCTTCGCATTCCCTTTTAGCCTGCCCGGCACAATTTGTTGAAGCTTCTGTCCTAACTTAACCCGCTGATAGTTCGTTGCATCGGGATTATGCATCAGCAATTTAGACTGCTTGCTGATTGTTTCCAAAACCCTGGGGTTGCAGTGCCCAACATTGTTAACGGCTATCCCGGCAGTAAGGTCAATGTAATAGTTGCCATCAGGGTCCTTTACCGTCGCTCCCCTCGCTTCCTCCCAAACAGTTTGCAGGATATTGGGTATGACCCGGGTAACCGTTTCATTTTCCACCTCACCGTCAATTAACTCCTGGCTTTTCGGCCCCGGCAACATATCCGACACAATCCTGGGAACTTTTTCAAACGAAAGCTTCGCCAGTTCACGCTCCATGTTAACATCCAATCCGGGATCCCTTTTCATTTTTTTAGCCCCCTTTCTACTTCTGATTATAACATGATTGATAACCACGATCATGCCAATAAGAGCAAAATAAAAAACTTTCTGCATATTTTTTATTCGAGCAGTACAGCCAAAAACAAATATAAATGTTACTATAAAAGGTAGCAGGTAAGCCGTGCCTGAATAAAGAACCAGCCCTGCTTAAGGCTAGTTCAAATAACCTTTAGGAGGTAATTAAAAAATATGTTCAGCGGTATATATGCTCCTATCCCCACTCCTTTTGATAACAATGGTGAAATCGCCTGGAAAGCTTTCCGGGAAAACCTGCAGTGGTGGGGGCAAAGTTCTCTCCAGGGTTTGACAGTTGCGGGAACCAACGGGGAAGCGGCGCTGCTTGACTTTGATGAAAAGGTGAAGGCTTTTACTCTCACGCGGGAACACCTGCCCCCGAAGATGAAAGTAATCGCCGGTACCGGCTGCGAATCAGCCCGGGCAACAATGAGGTTGAACCGGTCGGCCGCAGACAGCGGATGCGATGCCGTTTTAGTGATTAACCCCAGTTATTACAAGGGTAGTTTAGACGATGAAACCATGAAAAACTACTTTCTGCATGTTGCCGAACGCTCGCCGCTGCCTGTCATTCTCTATAATATGCCGCGTAATACTGCTTTGAATATGGGCGCCGGACTGGTGGCTACCCTGTCTGAACACCCTAACATAGTCGGCATCAAGGACAGCTCGGGAAACATTGTCCAAATCAGCGAGATAATTAATAACACAACTGCTGACTTTGCCGTGTTTGCAGGATCCGCCAATTTTCTTCTTCCTTCGCTGGTATTAGGAGCGAAAGGAGGAACCCTGGCCCTGGCCAATATTATGCCTGATAAATGTGTAAAGCTAAAAAATCTTTTTGACGAGGGAAGGTTAGAGGAAGCAAAAAAAATACAGCTAAGTTTACTGGAGATAAATAATGCGGTTACGGCACACTGGGGTGTAGCCGGTCTCAAGGCTTCCCTGGATCTGATCGGCCGTTACGGCGGGCCGCCGCGACTGCCGCTTCTGCCTCTCCGAAAACAGGAAATTAAACTGCTGAAAAAGATCATAGAACAAAGTTATTAGATAGCTTATATTTTGACAATTCTTTCACCTGCTTTATAATAATGGTAATTGCTGAAGGGGTTTGGTTGGAGTTATGGCCAATGAAAGAAAGAATTTTATTGCCGTCACTGTTGCCACGGCGGTAATGCTCGGTATTTACTTATTGCCGCTGCCACAGCCTCTGTCTACAGCTGAAGGCCTGGTGCCACTGACCACGGAAGGCAAGGCAGCGCTGGCCGTCCTTTTTTTTGTTATTATTCTCTGGCTGACAGAAGCACTGCCCTTTCCGATTACCGCATTACTCGGTATACTTTTAGCCTACATTTTTGACCTGGCGCCCTTCGATCAGATTGTTAGTCACGGCTTTGGCAGTACAGTGGTGATTTTTTTTATCGGTGTGCTTACTTTATCTGCCGGGCTAACCAGGTCGGGCCTGGCCGACCGCTTTACCTCAGTGATTATTGACCGGGTTGGTTTTCAACCCCGCAAAATTGTCTTCGCTTTCATGACCATGGGCGCTTTGTTGTCGATGTGGATCGTTAATATGTCGGTGGCCGCCATTTTGCTGCCTATGGCAGTGACCATTTTAAGAAGGGTTGGACACAAACCCCTGGAAAGCAATTTTGGAAGAGCGCTGCTCATTACCGTAGCCTGGGGACCTGCTATCGGGGGCATCATGACTCCCGTTGGCAACGGTGCAAATATTGTCGCCCTGGGCTACCTGCGGGAACTGGCCGGCATCCCGATCAACTTTTTAACCTGGATGATTGTGGGAGTTCCGGCAGCGCTGCTCATACTGCCACCGGCTTATCTGATCCTGGTGCGCGTTTTTCCACCCGAGCAGATTTCTGCTGATGCCGCACCGGCGGTTAGCAAAATAAGCGCTATCCCGCCGAAATTAGCTGCCTCCGAGTGGAAGGCTCTGGTTATTTTTGCCCTGGCCGTGCTCTTCTGGCTTGGCGACCCCCTGCTGAAGCATGTAAGCGGCATATCGATACCAATCGAGGTGGTCGCCCTTGGGGCAGCAGTGGCCTTTTTCCTACCGGGAATGAAAATTTTTTCCTGGCAAGAAGCCCAGAGCGATATCGACTGGGGCGGTATCATCCTGATAGCTGCAGGCATATCTCTTGGTATGATTGTTTTTGAAACCGGGGCGGCCCGCTGGCTGGCCATGCTTGCTTTTTCTCCGCTTGGCACCCTGGCCCCCTTCCTGCGTATTTTTCTTGCTGTTTTGATCGTCGAAGGACTGAAGGTTTTTTTCTCGAGCAACACGGTGACGGGAGTAATTCTTATTCCGATAGTTATTGCCCTTGCGGCCACCTTCGGACTGGACCCCTGGTACATAGCCGGTCCTGTAGCGATCGCCACATCAATGGCTTTTATACTGGTTACTTCCAGCCCCACAAATGTCATTCCTTACGCAGCAGGCTACTTTTCAATAAAAGATTTTGCTAAAGCCGGTATATTTCTGACTTTAGCTGTCCCATTTCTAATAACGGCAGCATTTTTAGTTTTTGCGCCGCTGGTATGGTAAATAACTGCTCAGAAGAGTAGAAAATTGAAGGAGGCTTTTATCTATGGGTGGTAATGACGGAGTTCCAGGCGGCAGCCTGGTAGCAAAAGCTTTGTATAATGAAGGGGTTGAGCAGATCTTCAGTTTGAGCGGCGGGCATATAAATCCAATTTTTGACGGTTGTTTGTCCGAAGGGGTGCGCATTATCGACACACATCACGAACAGGCAGCCGTGCACATGGCCGAAGGTTGGGCCCGTTACAGCGGCAAGCCCGGCGTTGCAGTGGTTACGGCCGGGCCCGGGGTGGTCAACGCCCTGCCGGGAATGGCAGTGGCGGCTCAAAGCGGGGTGCCGCTGGTCCTGATTGGAGGACGCAGTTCACTGGCCCGCCGTGATATAGGAGCGATGCAGGATATAGACCAGCTCGAATTGATGCGACCGCTCACCAAGTGGGCCCGCCAGGTTTACCAGGTGGAAAGAATTCCGGAATACGTGGCTTCCGCCTTCCGCCAGGCGGTAAGTGGACGTCCCGGGCCGGTCTTTTTAGAAATCCCCGTCGATATTATGAATGAGAAAACTGACCCGGGTAACGTGCGTTTCCCTACAGCTTACTACTGCACAGCGCGCCCCTGCGCCGAAGGATGCGATATCAAGAAAGCGGCCCAAATACTGGCTTCTGCCAGACGGCCCGTGATTCTGGCCGGCAGCGGGGTTTTCTGGTCGGGAGCATCGGCGGAGCTGCAAAACTTTGCAGAAACCCTGGGCATTCCCGTCTATACCCGCAACATGGGCAGAGGCACTTTTCCCGAAGACCATCCCCTGGCCGGAGGCTTTTTCCCGATCGGCCTGATGCAGGCCGATGCTGCTCTAATCCTGGGCACCCGCCTGGATTGGACTGTCGGTTACGGCCGACCGCCGCTTTTAAAGATGTCAACTAATACTATTCACGTCGATATCGAACCTTCTGAAATTGGTCAGAACCGCCCGGCCAGTTTCGGCCTGACAGGCGATATCAAGGCAGTCCTGGAACAGCTGGCAGGTGAGCTTAAACCGGAACAGATGCAGGTAGAAAGCAACTGGCCCGACACGATAAAGGTGATGCGTGAAGCGGCCCGCGAGTCGGCTGTACAGGGAGCCGACCCTGAAGCTGAGTTTATCCATCCGGCGCTACTATGCCGGGAGCTGCGCTCCCTTCTGCCTAATGATGCTTCTTTAGTGGTCGACGGCGGCGATATTGCCGGCTTTTCCGTTTTGACCATGGATGCTCTGTCCCCTTCTTCCCTGATCTGGATCGGCGCTTTCGGGCATCTCGGAGTGGGACTGCCTTTCGCCATCGCCGGGAAGCTTGCCAACCCCGCAAGACCGGTGGTTCTGATTACGGGCGATGGCGCTTTCGGATTCAGCGCCATGGAACTTGCTACGGCAGTACGCCATAAAATTCCCGTTATCACCATTATTGCCAACGACGGAGGGTGGGGGCAGATCCGCCGGGGCCAACGCCGCGATTACGGTCGCACAGTTGGGGTCGAACTGGGTTCACTCCGCTTCGATCAAATCGCGACAATTCTGGGCGGCTTCGGAACCCATGTTGAAAAACTTGAAGATTTGAAACCGGCCCTAGATGCGGCAATGGAGTGCGGCCTGCCCGCCTGTATTAATGTGAGGACAGACCCCGAATCAGGTTTTGCGGGCATGGATTTACCCTGGAAAATTAATTAGGCAGCAGCTGCGAACCTGATCGGGTAAAGGATCGGGATTCCCTGCCATAGAAAGGAATTTAAAATAATGCGCAAGCTTAAAGGAAAAGTTGCCCTGGTTACCGGTAGCGGACGCAGGAAAGGTATCGGCAGTGTCTGCGCCCGCAGTTTGGCCGAGGCTGGAGCCTCGGTGGTTGTAACTGATATTGATACTTCTTTTTCTGATTTTCCCAACTACAAGGTGGGTGCTGGCAATGAACTAGAAGATGTCGCCGGTGATATTCGCTCCCTGGGAGGTGAAGCTTTACCCCTTTTTGCCGACATTTCGGACCCTGAATCAGTTGAAGCCCTTGTTAAGAGAGCTAAAGAAGCCTTCGGCAGGATCGACATTCTGGTTAACAATGCCGGATGCTCCCCTGGCCCGGCTCCGCTGGCCCAATTTTCCCTTGATGCCTGGAATAAAACATTGGCTGTTAACCTGACCGGTACATTTTTATGCTGCCGTGAAGTCACTCCGCTAATGATTGAAAAGGGAGGTGGAAAGATAGTAAACATCTCTTCACGCGCTGCAAGGAGAGGCGCCCTGTGGATGCATGCTTACAGCGCTTCCAAGGCCGGCATGCTGGGGCTGACCAGCTCTATGGCCCTGGAACTGGCTCCCTTTAATATTTGTGTTAACGCTATACTGCCGGGAGATATTGAAACCGAGTTAAAACAATGGGGCCTGGAAATGGAAGCACAGGTTAAAGGAACCTCTGTTCAGGCGCTTAAAGAGGAGATTGCCGGGGCTACACCGCTGGGACGCCTGGGGACACCTGAGGATGTTGCTGCATTAGTAACATTTCTATCCTCACCTGATTCTGATTACCTGACCGGAGAAGTAATCAATATTTCAGGAGGCCACGGGCTGGGTAACGCCACCAGCAGACCGAAATTTTAAGAAGCTTATCGAGACAGGGCTAAAAAGACTGCCGGGTTTTTATAAATATACGGCAGCAAACCAGGGCTGCCAATAATCTTTTGTAATAACAGCAGGAAGCAAAAGTAATGAAGGCGAATTTAATATATTCAGAACAGAGGCAATAATTATTGAGTGCTACAACCATGAGCAATGCTATCAAATAATGATGCAGAGGAGAGGAACTTATGGATACACCATTTCCCTTTGAGCCGCTTTTACTGTTTGGATTTATGGCGATCATGTTACTGCTTGGAATTTTTCTTCGCTCTTCTTTAAAGTTTTTCCAGAGATTTCTTATCCCCAGCTGCTTTATTGGCGGTGGCATTGGTCTGATCTTAATCAGTACAGGTTTGGTAAATGTATCAACCTCGCTGCTGGAAACTTTTGCTTACCACCTGTTCACAATCTCCTTTATCTCCCTGGGCCTGACTACCAATGTGCAGAACGATAAACACCCTGCAATAAGCCCTGTAAAAGGCTCGGCCTGGATGGGCCTGGTTTCAGGTGTTATTATGTCCATGCAGGCCATTGTAGGCGCCCTGCTGGTTTTTTTATTTAATTCTACGGGTTATAACCTGCATCCGACTTTCGGGTTTCTTGCTCCCCTCGGTTTTACCCAGGGGCCCGGCCAGGCTTTATCAATAGGAAAGGTATGGGAAGAGTTCGGCTTTGAATATGCCGCAACTTTGGGGCTCTCTTTTGCAGTTTTCGGTTTCGCCTTTGCTTTCTTTGTCGGGGTTCCCTTGGTAAACTGGGGCATCCGCAGGGGATATTCCGCCCAGGCCCCTAAAAGCCTTCCCCAAGATTTTTTATCGGGCATCATTCAAAAAGGTTCGAAAAAAGAATCTGCCGGCGAATTGACAACTCATTCGGGCAATGCCGACACTCTGGCATTTCACGCTGCCCTGGTCGGCCTTGTTTATGTGCTGACTTACTTATTAGTGAGAGGTATCGGGCTTTTTATTTCTGAAGAAGTAGCGCAAAGCCTGTGGGGATTTTTCTTTTTCTTTGGTGTCTTAGTTGCCCTTTTTATAAGGTTTCTGATCACCAGGATAGGACTGGGTTACATGCTTGATCCGGGCGTGCAGCGCAGGATAACCGGATGGTCCATTGATTTTCTGATTATCTCCACGGTTATGGCAATCCAGGTGGTTATCGTATGGCAATATATTGTTCCGATCATAACAATTTCTCTGGCCAGCGGGCTGCTCACCACCTTTTTAGTTGTATCCCTGGGCAGGAGAACCTGGGCATACAGCCTGGAAAGAACGGTAGGCATTTACGGAATTGGAACAGGTAACGTTTCTACAGGCCTGCTTCTACTCAGGATAGCCGACCCGGAATTCGAAACACCTGTAGCACTCGAACTTGGAGTGCAGGCGATTTTTTCTGCCCCGTTCGTTTTAAGCTATATGCTGCTTATGCATGCCCCGTTCTGGTGGGGCTGGAGTGTTGAAGTTGTCGTCATGATTTATGCAGGCGCCATGCTATTATCACTGGTCCTGCTTAAATTATTTAAGTTTTTAGGACCACGTAAATTTTAGTCAGAACAGCATTCAAGGAGATAATAAATGAAAGCAGTAGTTATTAATGGACCCGGCAAACTGGAAATTGTTGAAAAACCGAAGCCGCGTCCGGGCCCCGGTGAAATCCTGGTAAAGGTTGAATACTGCGGCATTTGCGGCTCTGATCTGCATGCTTTCCACACCGGTTTTTTGCAACCGGATTTAACAATAGGGCACGAATTTGCAGGAATTGTAAGCGAGGTGGGCCCGGGTTGCAGCAGCTGGTCTCCCGGAGAACGGGTTACTGGAAACAATATTATCATTTGCGGGTCATGTTCTTTTTGCCTCAACGAAATCGAGAATCAATGCTTAAATATGTGCAGGCTGGGTATTACCGGCCAGGGCACCCTTGCTGAGTATATTCTTATTCCTGCCCGCAACCTGTATAAATTACCTGACCATACTCCCCTTGAACAAGCTGCCCTTGCTGAACCACTAAGCGTAGGGCTGCACGCTATAAACAAGGTTAAAACAGATTCCGCTAAAAATGCTCTAATAATCGGAACGGGAACTATAGGCCTGATTGTTTTAAGCCTCTTGAAAATGCTTGGAATTGAAAACATACTTGTAATCGAACCAAACCCTGATCGTGCTGCAATCGCCAAAACGATGGGAGCAACTACCTTGATTGACCCCGGGCAAGGAAACCCGGATGCTGTGGTCAAACAGCTGACAGGAGGCCATGGCGCAGCCCTTGCTTTTGAATGCGCAGGCCTGCCCGCTACGATCCAGGAAGCATGTAATTTGGCGGCAGCAGGTTCAGCGGTGACAGTTCTCAGTATCTGTTATCAACCGGTAGAGCTAAACTTTTTAAGCCTGGTTACACGCGAAATAGAAATTAAAACGGCCTTCGGAAAGACGGGCGCAGAATTTAAGGAAGCGGTGAGGTTAATCGGAACAGGATCGGTGGATCTTACACCGCTAATTTCCAGGATAATACCCCTCAGCTCTATAGAAGATGGATTTACAACATCAACGCAGGCAAACATTAAAACCCTTGTAGATCTAAACAACTAATATTTAGGACAACAAAAGATTTTGCTCACCAGGGCAATCAGTCCGGCCCGCAACCTATTGATTAACCCGCTTTATATTCTTTTGCCGTGCGGTATATGGCCAGGATTTTCTCAGGGAGCACTTCTTCCTGAATATCGTGAATCGGGCAAAATATGTAACCGCCCCCGGGACTGAAAATATCGATCATTTCCCGAACCTCGGCGGCAACTTCCTCCACCGAACCTTTAACCAGGGTGCTCTGCGTGCGGACCCCGCCTCCCCAGAAAACAATCTCTTTTCCAAATTCCTTTTTCAGGTAAGCAGGTTCCATTCCCACAGCAGTAACCTGAACAGGGTTCAGGGCATCAATTCCGGCCTCGATGAAATCGGGAATAATCGGAGCGATACTGCCGCATGAATGCAGCAATATTTTTATATCCGGGGCATACTCTTTTACCGCCCGGCAGACCCTTACCAGGTACGGTTTAAAAAGCTCGCGGAACATCTGCGGAGACATCTGCAGTGAATTCTGCAGGCCGTAATCATCACCCATCATAATTACATCTAGATAGGGACCCAGAGTTTTCAGGTATTTGCCAAGCCTCTCTATGCTGGTGGCCGTCAAAAATTCAAGCCAGCAGTGCATCAACTCAGGCTCTGAAGCCATAAAGGTAAAAAATTTCTCATAACCGAAAAGTTCCTGGCCGATCTGGTAAAGCGAAAAGAAAAGGGGGCCGCCTGTGGCCACCAGCGGGTAGTTGGTTTCTGAATGCAGGCGCCCGGCTCTGTCTTGTAAAATATCTAATTCTTCGTCGGAAATGGTAAAAGCGCCGCTTTGCCTGAGCATGGGCAGAATATTTTCGAGCTGGTAAATATCTTCAATCATTTCCAGGGGACG
>SLHT01000281.1 GCA_007136055.1 Syntrophomonadaceae bacterium | reverse complement strand
TTTTAATTTCAATACAACAAAAATCAAAGTCAGCCCTTAAACACTTGCTGACTTCTTCCTCAACTTCAGGGGAACTTTTACCACTACCATCCAACCACTCCAATAACCTATAATCATGAGGGTCATTTTTTCTCAATAAAGCCCCACCGACATGCTTTCTAAATATACTGCGATTCTTATTACCTCTGAGTGAATTTCTGTTTCCATAATGCTGCCTGATGCGCCCCTTAAATCTATTAATTCCTTTATGCGTACCCACCCTGACAATACGTTCAAACTGATTATTAACCATTTCACCCTTTTCAAAGAAAAAATATATACCATTTTCAGGAAGAACTTTGCTCATTACAGTATGATCAAAACGTTGAAGATCAAGTAGCAATGTATACAATTCCCTTGTGATGGATGAAAAACCGTCGTTCTGCCTTTCAATACTTGTGTTAATTATTCGATCTTCTTTTAATTTGATAATCTCTTTAGGTTGTTTAACCGAAGCATTATTTGTTATAGCTGACTTTGAGTCTAAATTAGTTAAATTTACAATTTGAAAACCATACTTGGAGAGATAGTTGTTACTTTGCAAGCCCCCGTTAAATTTATGCCGAGGTACACCCGTTGCCAGGCTTATAATCATTTTGGGTGGATAAAGCTTGCCTTCATAGCTAATGGCATACTTTTGTGTCTTTCTATTCTCCCACCCTAGCCAAGAAAAATTGTCACGATATTTCAGGTCAAAAATATCAAGGACATTGATAATTCGCTCCCGGTTCGACTCTGGCAACACCATATGCAGGCCCACTCCATCTTGAAAGTTAGTTTTTTACACTACAGTACAACAAAACTATTCGTGAATAATTATCTGTCCTCGTACCAACAGATCAAGTCTTCGATAAAAGTTCGCACTAGGCAAAGCGCTGTTTCACAACCTGCTTTTGTAACAATAATTGTTCCCATCTCATTTTTTACACCTTCAAAACTTATTTTTTTGTTTCTATCTAAAAGACCTCCACTATGCACGATACAATTGCGAAGCATTTTTAACTGCTTTATATCAGAATAAAGTTTATTGTTTGTAATGGGTAACTGTGCAAGCAATTGGTCCATTTTTTTGTAAGTTAATTCTTTCTTATTTTGGTCAGCTTTCAAAGCAGTTTTTAATTGATCTTCGATAATTGCCTGACATAAAGTGATAAAAGAATAACCCAACCATTTCGGTATTATTATCGTTTTATACCACAACTCATCAATATCATTGATAACATCACTACAGGAATGAAGTTCTGAAATACGTTGCCAAAAGGCTTCCAGACCTTTAAGTTCAAATTCTGCATGTTTTGCTATTGTATTTGATGCCTGTAAACTGATGGTGAGCATTTCTTCCGGTACAGGAGAGCTGTCAACAGGTGCCACCAGGTATTGTAATTTTTCCCTGAGTTCAACATACTCATTTTCTACTCCGGTTACCGGTAAGTTAGCACTAATCACCTTAAAATCATAAATTTCGTCTTCTAAGAGTTGCCCTTTATTAGGCTCTTTTCCTAACAGCCTCCTTGATACCTCCGGTACAATAATTACAATTAGCTTGGGGTTAAGAACCATTAACTCTCTTTTAAGATAAATATTGCTGCATTCATCCGGAACATCACCAGGGTAACTGCTTGTTCTTTCGAAATAGCACTTATGGTAATGTGTCCAGTAGATATCTCGGTGGATCATACTTTTTACAATCTCTGCGATATCCTCCTGTGGCCCGTATAGCGCCAGGCAAAGAAGTCTGAAAAACCGCACGGATGTTAACTGCCTGTTTACAGCTTGAAACCCGGGCGCTAAAGTTATAAGCATCACTTTTTTGTTATCATTGATGTCAAAGTAAAATGGCCGCGTAACCTTTCTGTGTTCACACTTCTTACAGTTATAAAGTTCATTGCTGATTTGTTTTGCCTCAGCATTCATATATAATTGGCCTCCTTTCTCTTGTTATATCTATCTAAAGGGGCAATACCTTACAGCAATTGTCCAAAACTCATTTTCCCAATTTAATAATACCTTCACCACTCAATTGAGATAAACACAGCCAGTAAAACAGGACAGGTATTGCCGCTCACTTAAACCGCCTCCCATCAGCGCTTTAAAGAAAAAACGATCAGCTTATTGCTATATAACTTGTATAGGCTGTTTTTCCCTTACCTGAATATCTGACCAATCACCTGCTCAAGCACTTCACAAAACCGCCTCCATTTTTTTGGGTAAGCGTTTGTTCCGCTTGATTCAAAAAATTCGCTTTGAAAATATACCTTAACCGACCAGCTTGTCCCGTCTAGCTCCAGAGTTTGCATAAGTTTCTTTCCACTGAAGCAGTTTTACTTCATCTAAGCCTTGTAATAAATGCTCCAGATCTTTCCTGGCAATATCAATATTGTGTTTTTCTGCCGGGTTGTACCCATATTCAAGAACTGTATATTCAGCCTTCTTATTATTATAATCAATAACAAGCTCATATGAATTACCGGGTTATCCGCCTACAAATGCTTTTAGCTAAATAGCATCTTTAATGTTCATAATCCTACCTCAATTCACTATCAATTGCCTTGCACATGCTTAAGTAACAGCCAGATCAATCTAATAATATTATTAACACGCAAGTTCCAAAGGTATTTTTCATTATCCTTGTTGTGGGGGTAGAGAATCTTAAGCTCGTTTATCTTCTTATAAATTGAATCAATCAGTTCTTCTGTGCTTTTCCCAACCCAGTTCGCCATCTGGGTACCTTCAAATGACGGATCACCTTGAATCTTTTGCCGCTTTAGATTATTAAAGTTATAACCTTCACGTGCCAGTCGCTTGTATTCAGCAGTCGATAAATCCTGTATCACATTTTCCAAAGGCAC
>SLHT01000149.1 GCA_007136055.1 Syntrophomonadaceae bacterium | reverse complement strand
GCCTATTTCCAGGTTTAACAAAGGTGAGGCAGGAAAAATTTTTAGTGAGGTCCAGGAATCTGGTATTAAAGTTGTGCTAAAGAACAACACCCCATCATGTATACTGCTATCACCTGAAGCTTATGAAGAAATTAAAGAAACCTTGGAGGATTGCCGGTTGCTTCTCGAAGCTGAGGAGCGAATAGAAAAGGCAGTTGATGATGATTTTGTTTCGGAAGACGAAGCTATGAAAGTACTTGGTGTTAGTGAAGAAGACCTTGGAGATACCGATACAGGAGCTTAACCTATGTGGAAAATTGAATACTTAAAAGCTGCCTTGGAAGATATGAACAAGCTTGATAAAAGTCGGCGCATTGAGGTAATAAAGAAGATTAAACAAGTAGCCATTAATCCATTACCAAAAAATAAAGGCGGTTATGGCGATTCACTGGGCAACATAGGCGGCAGGAAATTGGTCGGTTACTGCAAGATCAAGCTGCTGAAGTTAGGAATAAGAGTTGTATACCGTCTTGCAAGAAGTCAAGAGACTATGCAAATTATTGTGGTTTCAGTAAGAGCAGATGATGAGGTTTATAAACTCGCCCAAAAACGAAAAGGTAATAAGTAAAATAAAGTTATGCTTTGATTGGAGAAGTCGGATGATTCGAGCTGTGGGAGGTTAAACGTTGCAAGAAAATGCTGCAGAAGTTTATGAAAAAAGAGAGAAGGTTTTTTCTCAAGAATTGGCGGAAGCGATACAAAGGCTTGGTTACTTAGCTCACCTGCGGCTGCTCACTTTTTTAATAGCCGCTTTTTTGATCGGCTACAGTATTTATTCCGGCCGCGGAGAGTTCGTTCTATATGCCATATCCCCTGCGGTTGCTTTTATTTTACTGGTTATAAATTACCGGCGCCTGGTTAAGTCTGCTGCATACCTGGAAAATATGGTCGCTATTAATCAGAAAAACCTGCAAAGGTTGGATTGGCAGTGGCCGGCTTTTTCAGAAAAAGGGGAGCAGTATGCAAGTCCTGAGCATTCCTACAGCACAGATCTTAACATTTTCGGCCAGGGCTCGCTTTTTCAGTATATTAACTCCACTGTCACGCGCGGCGGCGAGGAAGCCCTGGCAGATCTTTTCAAGGGGCAAAAGGACCCGCTCTCAATTGGCGAAAGACAGGAAAGCGTAAAAGAGCTTTCGGAAGACCTGGATTGGAGACAGCGCTTCCAGGCTACCGGTATGGAAACAAAGGTTAAGCAGGAAAATCCTGAAGAGCTCCTGGCCTGGTCTAAAGACCAGCAAGCAGGGGCCAATTTTCCGGGCTTCGTGCTGATTTTGCCCTTTATCACTGCACTGCTTTTTCTACTTTATTACCTGCAGCACCTTCCACTGCCCCTGCCTCTTGCTTTAACAGTTATTCAGTATGGGATTGTATTTTCAACCGCAAAAAAGATCCACCAGGAATTTGATCGGACCCAGGTTGCTTCGGACCGCTTAAAAAGTATGCGGCTCTTTTAAAATGCATAGAAGGTGACAGTTTTAAGGCTGCCCGTCTTCGGCGCTCGCAGGAGATTTTAACCGGCGGAGGGCAGACAGCTTCGAGCCAGATTAAGGCTCTGGCGGGCATAGTGGATTTAACGCAGTTTCGTCATAACCATCCGATTATTTATGTTCCGGTCAATACTCTTACCTTCTGGGATTTATTTACGGCAAAAAAGCTCTCTGCCTGGAAGAAATCATCCGGAGCTTCCCTGGAAACCTGGCTGGGTGTAATAAGCGAATTCGAGGTCCAGGTTAGCCTGGCCGGATTAGCCTATGATAACCCCGGGTGGGTCTATCCTGAAATTACTGAAGAGCTCCCGGTATTACATGCTTCTTCGCTCGGTCATCCCCTGATCAATCCGGAAGAAAGGATCTGCAACGATCTTGATCTGCCTTCACCCGGAACAGCTTTAATTATAACCGGCTCTAATATGTCTGGGAAGAGTACCCTGCTCAGGACTGTTGGTTTGAACCTGGTGCTGGCATACGCCGGCGCTCCTGTCTGTGCTGCGGACCTGAAGGCTGCATTTATGCCAATCTATTCCAAGATGCAGGTTGTAGATGATCTGACCCAGGGAGTATCTACCTATTATGCTGAGCTAACCAGGATTAAAAAGGTGATCGAAGCGGCCAGGGCTGGCGAGCATATCATCTACCTGCTGGATGAAATATTTAAGGGCACCAATTCAAAGGATCGGATTCTTGGCACTAAAGCTGTTATCCGGATGTTATCAAGCCTGCCAACCCTGGGTTTACTGACCACACACGACCTGGAACTGGCCGTCCTCGCAGATGAGAACCCCGAACTTGTAAAAAACTATCACTTCGATGATCAAATTGAAGATAACAGGATTAGTTTTGACTATAAGCTGAAGCCCGGAGTTTCCACCAGCACCAATGCCATAGCCTTAATGAAAATGGTGGGTATTGATGTGGACAACTAAAAATTATCGCAGCTGCCCAGCCTGCTTATGAAAACTACTCTCGCTGATTACGCCACTTTATTTTTACCATTTCGGCCCGGCTTTCTTAAAGGGATCCCCTGCCTTCCAAGTTCACTGGCAATCATCACCATGGTTACAATAAAAGCAAGCAGGTCGCTGACCGGGCGTGCAACCCATACTCCGTCCAGGCCAAAGTAGCCGGAAAATACCATCAGCAGGGGGATGAAAATCATCACTTCCCGCAATAGGGAAAGGAACAGCGCGGGCACAGCTTTGCCGATTGCCTGGAAAAATACACTGGCTATTAACTGTATTCCGATCAAGGGAAACATGAGGATCATAATTCGCAGGGCATAGCTGCTTAGGCTTAAAAGTTCAGGGTCGGAGGTGAAGACGCTTAACAGGGTAGTGGAAATGAGGAAGTTGATTAGGGCCAGTGCAGTTATGAAAGCAGTGCTGATGGCAAAGCCTTTAACTACCGTTTCCCGGATCCTTTCTTTCCTGTTGGCTCCATAATTATACCCGATCACAGGCAGCAGCCCCTGGGAAAAGCTGATGACCGGCATGATGATCAGGCTCTGCAGGCGGAAATAGAGGCCCATGGCGGCAATGGGAATATGGCCGTAACCGGCCAGAATCATATTGGTCACGGCCAGGGAAAGGTTTTTGGCCAAAAGGCGAAGCATGCTGGTTAAACCGATCCGGGCAATTACTTTGGTAATGTTCAAGTCCAAACTCAGATTCTGCCGGCTGAGGTCAGGTTGCTGCGGCCACTTATGAAATGAGCGAGCAGGACTATCGCACCCAAAGCTTTTGCCAGCACTGTGGCTATTGCAGCGCCCTGTACTTCCAGACCAAGTGCGAAAATGAAGATAGGGTCGAGAGCAATGTTTAGAAGGGATGAACCAATCATAACCTGCATTGATAAAATGGGGCTTCCTTCGGCCCGGACGACGTTATTCATACCCAGGATTAGAAAGAAGAACAGAGAACCGGCAGTGATTGCCGAAGTGTAATCTTCAGCATAGCCAAGAACAATACCCCTGGCCCCAATCAGGCTGAGTAAGGGCTGCAAATAGAACATGCTTAAAACAGCTATAAGCAGACCAAATATTAAAGCCAGACTGATGACCTGACCGATTGCTTTTTCAGCAGTGCGAACATTGCCTGCTCCAAGTGAACGGGAAATCAGGGAAGCGGCTCCCACCCCAACGCCGACTCCGATTGCTGCCAGGAACATCTGGACAGGGAAGGCAATAGAGAGGGCAGCGATCGCTTCACTGCCCAGCCTGCCGATAAAAATTGTATCTACAATGTTGTAGGTGGCAGCGACGACCATGCCAATGGTTGCCGGAAGTGAATACTGGAGAATTAGGTTTGATATATTGTCTTTGCCCAGTGCATCTGTATTGTTTTGCAATTTAATTCATCCTAAAAAACTTAATTAATGACTAACAGGTATTATAACAACTAAGTTCCACTGCTGTCGAATGGGGTTAAGCTCCACTTGCATTATTTGCATAAGAGGTCATAGGCCTGCTGGCGATCCTGGCTGGTTATAGGTGCCCTGATCATAAAGGCTTCTTTCTTTCGTTTTAACGATCTATGATCGTGTGTTATACTGTTTCTACTTACCAGCCAAATTAAAAAATTATTAATTGCGGTGGCGAAAATGGCTAAGCAGGAAAAAAATTATCAAAACCCTAGATTTATTTGTTGGCAGGTTCTTATTATTATGTTGCTGATTTTTCTGGCAACTTTGCTATCGTTTTTGATTAATTATTATGGTTTTACTGAAGCGAACGTGGTTATAGTTTATATTCTATCTGTATTACTTGCATCTCGTTATACGAGAGGTTTTGCTTATGGGATATTTTCTTCCATTGTTGCTACAATATCTTTTAACTTCTTTTTTACTGAGCCTGTTTATACTTTCACTGTCTATGATAAATCCTACATCTTCACCTTCATAATTATGTTGCTGGCAGCAATATTTTCCAGCACCTTGACCAGCAATCTCATCAATGCCAAAGAAAGAGCTAACATTCAGGAAAGGCAAACGCAAACCTTGTATGAAATAACAAGTTCACTGGCGAAAACCAGGGGTGTACGAGATGTCATTGCTATTTCCTTGAAATGTTTGTCACAACTTTTTGATTGTGATGTCGTTTGCGTCGTGACCGAGAAAGAAAAAGAGGTACTTGAAATAATAAAGTTACAAAAAAATACAGGAGACTACATTTATGATGAACTTAAAGAGTGGCAGTTAAATACATTTACAGCTCAGTATTATTCTGTTCCAATAGATGTGCAGGGCAAAAGGGTATGTATTATCTGTATGCCAAACGAAGTGCAATATGTCAAACAGGACAAACATTACTTAATGGAATCGGTTTTCATGCAGATAACTATAGCTATGGAACGTGAGTATTTGAATAAAGAAAAAGAGACAGCCAAGATAGAGACTGAACAGGAAAGGTTTAAAAGTAACCTGCTCAGGGCTGTCTCACACGATTTAAGAACACCTTTATCAGTAATTACCGGAGCTTCGGAAATGCTGCTGCATACTCTTGATAAGCCAGACGATATTTCTGTTGCCAAGGGAATATATGAGGATTCTATCTGGCTTACCCGTCTGGTAGAAAATATATTGAGCTTAACCCGCATTCAGGAAGGTCGCATAAAAGTGGCCAAAGAACTTGAAGCTGTTGAAGAAATCGTAGCTGAATCTATCAGGCAGGTTCAAAAGCATGCTGCAAACTATAAAATATCTGTAACTATTCCAGATGACGTGCTATTTGTATTAATGGATCGCAAGTTAATAGTGCAGGTTCTGATCAATTTATTGGATAATGCGATTAAACACACAAATTTCAAAGATGAAATTAATGTTGCCGTGACTCTGGATAGCGACAAAGTCTGGTTTAAGGTTTCAGATAGCGGCACCGGGATTGAGGAAAATGATCTGAAAAGGATTTTCGACATTTTTTACCTCACTGATAACCATCGCGCTGATGCAAAAAGGGGTATGGGGCTTGGCCTGGCAATATGTAAGGCAATAGTGAATATCCATGGAGGAGAAATATACGTTGAAAACAATAGTGCAGGCGGAGCAACTATTAGTTTTTATCTGAAGCGCCAGGAGGCCATGTCATGAACCCTTTATTTTTAATAGTTGAAGATGATCTGCAGATCCGTCATTTTATAAAATTCTCCTTAAACTCACAGAAATACAATTGTGTAGAGGCATCAACCGGGGATGAAGCATTAAATATTCTCGCTACTGAGCCTGTTACAGCAATAATTCTAGATCTTGGTTTGCCTGATATGGACGGGTTAGATATCATTAAAAAAGTACGAACATTTTCTGACATCCCTATAATAATTGTTTCAGCCCGCGATCAGGACATAGAAAAAGTCGATGCACTGGATGCCGGAGCAGATGATTATCTAACTAAACCTTTTAGTATTAAGGAATTACTGGCTCGCATCAGGGTTGCATTCCGCCATACAGACATATTTAACAACGAGACTCAATCTGTTTATAAATATGAGAATCTTGAAGTAGATTTAGTCAGGTACAAGGTTACACTAAACGGAAAAGATTTGCATTTAACGCCTAAGGAATTCAGTGTTCTGGCGTTGCTGCTTAAAAACCATGGAAAAGTATTAACACATAAGTTTATTTTAAACGAAGTATGGGGTTCGTCTATTGATGATGATGTGCAATCACTTCGGGTGTTTATGGCGAACATCAGGCGTAAGCTTGAAACAAACCCGGCAAAACCACGGTATATCATTACAGAAGTAGGTGTGGGCTATCGTTTTGCTGATGAATAATACTAATATTACTAAGGTTTTTCTTCTAAGGGCTTGCATCACAAAATGCAAGCCCTATCTTTATGGAATCTTAATGCGGGGGCGAATATTATTAATACTATCTTTATGTCAAACTTGATACTATCTAATTATATTGTAGGCAGTCAAATCCAGAAGAGAATATACTTAGATAGATAGTAACTGAAGGAATCTCGGAGCTGCCAAGATTGCAGTTAACAACAAGCAGGGCAGGCGATTAGTTCTTGGAACTGCAAAATAAAAACCTTCGAATCCTGACAGGAGAGGTTAACCAGTTAATTGCAGCTGTGGCAGAAAAAATCCACAAGAGAGATAAAACAACAGATAGCTTGCTTCAAAAAAGATTGAACCTGGAAATCAAGGAAGATATTGAAGTAGTAATTTTTTGTATTGAGATCATGAAAGATATTTCCTTAAAAAATATTGAATAATTTTTTTGTACAACATAATCTCCGATTGGAGATGTTTTTTTTGCGTAAGAATCGGAAACCTACAAATCCAGCTCGCGCTTTAGCATTGGGGTTCTTAGGTATTATCTTAGCCGGATCACTGCTTCTGCTTTTGCCTGCATCTTATGATGGGGCAGAACTTTCCTATATTGATGCGCTGTTCACTGCGACATCGGCAGTTTGTGTAACAGGTCTGGTTGTTGTTGATACGGGCACTTTTTATAGCCTTTTTGGTCAAAGTGTAATTTTAGTCTTGATATTAATAGGTGCGCTTGGCATTATGACCATGACTACTCTGATATTCATTTTTCTGGGGCGGCGGATATCATTGCGGGAACGGATCATGGTAAAAGAAGCTCTCAATCAGGAGTCCATTGCCGGTATTATCCCCCTGGTTACCGTGGTACTGCGTATTGCGATGTTTTTTGTTCTGATTGGAACAATGCTGCTCAGCATCAGGTTTGTTCCTGAATACGGTATTTTTGAAGGTATTTTTATTGCTTTGTTCCATACTGTGTCAGCTTTTGGCAATTCCGGATTTGATCTATTTGGTAACTTTGATAGCCTGACTCGTTTTCCGGCTGATTACCTGGTTAACGGGACAATAGTTACCCTATTTATTATCGGGGGTTTGGGGTTTACCGTAATCCTTGAACTGGGCAGATATATCCGTTACAGGACTCGGATGTCGATGCATGGTAAGCTAGTTTTAATTATATCTTTTGTACTTTTAGTAAGTGGAACCCTTTTAATTTTGCTTCTGGAATTTAACAATTCCGATACTATGGGCGAACTTTCTGGTGGCGCCATGGTTTTTGCTGCATTTTTCACGTCTGCAACTGCCAGAACAGCGGGTTTTAGTGTTTTGGATACAAGCCTTTTGAGCTATAGCTCTTTGTTGATTTTAATGGGTCTGATGTTTATTGGAGCTTCGCCTACATCTACAGGTGGTGGAGTGAAAACAACTACTTTTGGGGTAGTTACTTTTACTTTGTTTGGCATGATCCGGGGGCGTCCTGAGCCGGTTATATTCAAACGTCGTTTTCCATCGCAGCAGGTTATGAAAGCTATTTCAATCATCAGCGCTTCCAGTGCCCTGGTATTTATAACTACTTTTATCTTAACTGTGTTCGAAGGTGAAAGTTTTCTTGACATGCTTTTTGAAGTAATATCCGCTTTTGGCACAGTCGGATTATCCACTGGAATTACTCCAGAACTTAGCACTCCCAGCAAAATTGCTTTAATTGTGACCATGTTTTGTGGAAGAATCGGACCGGTAACGTTGCTGGTAGCATTGGCTGAGAGAAAACCAAAAGATGATGCTGTTGAGTACCCGGAAGAAAAACTGATGATCGGTTAATAAGCAATTAATGTGTTTATATTAGGAGGTTAGGAGGAAATAACTCATGAAAACAAAGAATTTCTTAGTTATTGGAGCAGGCAGGTTTGGAGCAAGCGTGGCCAGGAACCTTTATAGATTGGGTCACGATGTTATGGTTATGGACAATAATGAGGAAATAGTGCAGCTGTTTAGTGAAGAAGTAACCAGTGCAGTCAGGGCTGATGCATCTTCTGAACCATGTCTTAAGGCCCTGGACATTAAAGATTTTGACACTGTTGTATTAGCCATAGGTGATGATATACAGGCCAGCATAATGGCAGCAATACTTCTTATTGAAATGGGTGCAAAAAATATTGTAGCAAAAGCTAGAACTGAACTCCACGGTAAAGTGCTTGATAAAGTTGGAGTTAACCAGGTGGTATTTCCTGAACGGGATATGGGACAGAAGCTTGCCAGAAGTTTAATAGCCCCTACAATTATTGACATGATTGAGCTGTCAGATGATTACAGTGTGGTGGAAGTTAGTGCTCCCGATGAAATGGTGGGCAAATCTTTAAAAGATCTTAACCTACGGGCGCGTTATGGAATTAGTATAATTGCATTGCGCCGCAATGGTGGGCATAAAACAATCATATCGCCGGTGGCAGAAGATCTTATTCAAAAAGAAGATATTCTTGTTGCTATTGGTGAGAACAAGCAACTCAAAAAAAAGGAATGGGTTTAGAGAATGAGACGAGATGGTTATGGGTTAGTACTTGCTTCTTCTTGAGCTTCTTGCTGTTTATAGGAATTATTACTTATCAGTTAAACCCTTCAAGGCGGCCTGCTAGGTCGCCTATAATTATTATTTAATTTTTGCATCTATTTCAATTAGTTCCGTTTTAGGTGAATATATAACAGTGTTATAATGAAACTATATTGTAACTGCAGGAGTGATATAGCCTTGGCTAATTAACAATCCGTGATATCCCCGAAGATTTGCTGGATAAACTGCAGAGACCGGGGGACAGCGCATTTATGTTAGAAAGGCTTGCTCCATATAATGGCCGGGAGGTAAGAGCATGTTAGATCTACAAAAATTTAAGCTGCCTAAACTGAAAGAAGAAGAACATGACAGGAAAAGTATTAGAAAAGAGTTTTTTAAGCAAAAGGGAGAGGCCGCAGTAAAGAATCTTAAAAAGAATAACTTTGAAGCTTACTACTGTGACTCAGTCGGGGATGCGGGAAAACTTACCTTAAGTCTGATTCCTGATAACGGCATTATCGGATGCGGTGATTCACATACAATATTTGCCCTGGGACTGGATCAGGAGCTGGAAAAGAAAAACTGTGTGCCCATCCCTCATACCTGTGCAGTTAATAACTATGCCATGGAGAATAACAGCCCGGGATGGAATATTGTAGGCAGCAAGCAGGAGATGCGAGATATCCTGATGCAATATCTTGTTGCTAATGTATTCATACTGGGGGCAAATGCCGTAACAATTGACGGTCAAATCATTAATATAGACGGGGCCGGCAACCGAATTGCAGGAAGTCTTTACGGTTCTGACAGGATAATCGTTTTAGCAGGCGCCAATAAGCTGGTTAAAGACTTGAGTGCAGGATTGGAAAGGCTCCGTTTTGTTGCAGCACCGATGAATAATATAAAGTATCGTAACGATCTGGCCTGCAATACCAGCGGCTTATGTAGCGATTGCGGATCTGAAAAGAGAAATTGCAATATAACAAGCATTATTCATAAAAGGCCCGAGGATTCTGATTTCCATGTAATAATAATCGGCGAGGAATTAGGGTTCTAACTTTGTTCTATTTCCGTTACACACTCGGTTTTAATTTTTTCAACCAGGAACTGAAGGGCATCTACTACATGGGGCCTGATGTCTCCGCCGATCAGGACATACATGATGTCATCTCCTACCTCGAGCTGACCTTCATTAAGCCAGGCTCTGACATAGTATATGCCTTCCAGTTTATAAGCTTCTTCAATAGCTGCGTCTACCTTTTCCGCATCGTAGTAAAATTGCATTCCCTTTACTGTTGAACCATCATCTAGCCCCTGGCGGACTTGTGCCTTAGGGGTTTGGCGGACAACACCATTGTGGGTGAGAAACATTCCTATTTGCGAGGCGGCAGGGTCTGCTTTGGCTTCCCTGAGCCACTCCTCGATAGATGGAGGGGTTTTTTTATTTATCATTGTTTATTATATTCCTTTTGCTGCTTTTCATTTCGAAAGCCCTGATCTGTACCATAGCCGGGTTGGTTTTTAAAAATTTCGAAGTCTAACGGCAGCTAAGCGTCCGGATGATAGGTTTCTATGTAGATATGATACATACTTTACAGTGCTACTGGATCCTGCAGTGATACCGGATTAGATAATTGAAATAGAGGCCGTTTTCCAGCAGGGTGTTGAGGAAACCTGCAGTATAGCTTGTTTTCATTCCTCCGCCTTCAAAGATTAGAGCTGTATCTGTTGTATTATTTATAAGCACCAAAGTTTATCTCCATAGTTCATTAGTTAGTATTATTATAATGAATTTAACCGGTAAATGTCGAGCACTTAGGAGGCAGGCTATTTAATGGGAAAGCTGACTTTTTTATGGCACATAATTGTTCTTGAATACAGGAAATTTAATGGCTAATACAGAAAAGGAAATAGTAATCATAGCGTGCTAACATTTATTTACTTGATAAACAAGGTGATTATTGATGAATGCAGAATTAAACATCCTGGTTCCTGCCTATAATGAAGGTCCGCGTATTGGGGCTGTTTTAGATGTTCTATGCAGTTATAAACCCAATATTAGAACAAGAATGTTTGTAATAGATGACGGTTCTACTGATAATACTGCTTCTATAGTAGAGCAGTATCCTGTAGAGCTGATTTCTTTTAACATTAACCGTGGCAAAGGAGCCGCCCTGCAAAAAGGTATTGACTACGCAGTTAAAGCCGACTACTGGCTTTTTGTTGATGCTGATCTGATTAACCTGACGCATCGGCATTTAGATGACCTGCTAATCCCACTGTTTAAAGATAAAGAAGTAGCCATGACCGTAGGAGTATTCCGGGGTGGCAGGCCGCTGACCGATTTAGCCCACCGTTATTTTGGTATTCTAAATGGGCAGAGAGGCTTTGCGGGAAGCTTCGTTGAAAAACTTCCCGATCTTTCCTGGAGCCGCTTCGGAGTAGAAGTTTTTATCAG
>SLHT01000278.1 GCA_007136055.1 Syntrophomonadaceae bacterium | reverse complement strand
TTTTGTAGTTTCCACGCCATCTATTTCAGGCATATTTATATCCATTAAAATTACATCAATCGGATTCTTCCTGATATAGTCCAGCAGTTCAAAACCATTGGATGTATCAAAACATACATCAATACCCTCTATTTGAGATAAGATAAGTTTTAAGCCCTCCCTGAACAGGTCCTGATCTTCAACTATTGCGATTTTTGTTCTCATTATTGAAAATTGGTAAGGAAATTCTAACTTCAACGCCTTTATCTTCTGCACTATCTAAGGTTATACTTCCATTTAAGGAGTTGATCCTGTTTTGAATATTATTTAGGCCCATTCCTGTATTATCATTCTTGACTTTACTAATGTCGAAACCTTTGCCATTATCCTTATATACAACATTCAACAGCTTTTCAGATAAAAAGATATTAATGTTTATTGTATCGGCATGGGAGTGTTTGATTGAATTATTAATTAATTCGGTTAAAACTCTATAAATTGTAATTTCTGATTTTAAGTCAAACCTATCAATTTTTTCAAAATCAGTAACAATCTTTATTTTTTTGGTTAATAAAATTCCTTTAATAAAACTGTTTAAAGCAGGTATTAATCCGAAATTCTCCAGGATGCGAGGGCTAATATTATGCGAGATTCTTGAAACCTCTGAAATTGCATTATCAACAATGTCTTTTAATCGCGTTTCAATCTCTGGCTTTTGTTTTTCGGAGGCATCTAAATATGCCTGGAAATATAAGTTTACTGAAGATAAAACCGGACCTAAGCCATCATGCAAATCGGCAGCTATTCTTTTACGTTCTTGTTCCTCAGTTGCAATAACAGCATTAAGCATTTTTTGCTGAATCTCCTTTTTTTCAGCCATTTCTCTTTTCAAAGAAACATTTAGATTTTCAAGTAATAGGTTCTTATCTTCTAATTCGTTAATGTTAGACTTAATTAACTTAAAGAATTTATTTAGTATGTAATAGACTAAGAAACCGATTAATATAAAGTGTGTAATTCGTGAAGAAACACAAACAATATCACAATCGTCAAAATAGTAATTAATTGGAATTATGGTTTTCTGTATAACCATCAAAATACCTGTTATAGCAACCAATAGGAGTGAAAAGATGAAAACATACAATGCTTCTGATTTTTTTGTGACTAACAAGGTGAAGATTATAGTAAGCAACAACCATAGACTTGCCATATCAATCAGGCTAAGAGCTAAATTAAAGCAAGCCGACAAAAAGAGCAAAGAAATAAAAAACCACGTTTTATAAAATGGAGCTATTGAATTTCTGAAAAATGCCAAAAAAATAATAATTATGCCAAGAATCATAGGTGCCAACCTAATTACCTGAATTTCACTAGACTTTAACGCAAAATATACAACCATGTTCAGAGGAATTGCTATAATAGCTGTAGAAACAATACCTGTATTGACTATTGAGTTTATTATAGATGTTTCTTTAACTGGTTTGGTTTTACTAAACACCATTCATTTTACCTTTGGTTAGAATATGTTTTTTTGGTAATTGAATATTAATTACATTTTAGGATAAACAAAAATAAAAATAATATTGATATCTTAATCCAGATAATAATTTATTAAATCTAAATTTATTTCATTGATAAATGCGTTGATTCGCTAAGTTGTTGAGTTGAAATAAGTTCAAAACCCCAATTTTAAAGCTCAAAATAAATCCCGGTATTAAAATCCCAAACTCAAAATCCCAAGTTCAAAATAAACCCCAAGTTCAAAACTCAAAATTCAAAATAAATCCAAATTGATCAAATCCCAAAAAGGATATATCAGCTTTTTGAGTTTGGGATTTTGGGTTTATTTTGAACTTGGGGTTTTGGATTTTGGATTTTAAAGAGAGACAGCCCGGAGTTAAGGGCTGCCTCTGCAAATATAAAAACCCAGAGACGCATAATTGTAGAGATGCCCAAATTGGGCGTCTCTACTCGCTGACTGCCGACTGTTGACTGTCGACTGCCGACTGCCTATCGTGCGACCTGTACCCGTTCTGTCACAATCCCCTTAGCAGTATGTATCTGCATGAAGAACAATCCGGGGTGAAGGTTATTGACATCTATTTCTGTTTGAATGTCTTCTACTGTGATGTCAATTACAACCTGTCCGGTCATGTTCACAAGCCTGATACTCTCTATCAGTTCATTTGACCTTACGGTGAACTTATCACGTGAAGGATTAGGATAAACCGAAACTTCAATCTTTGATATTTCAGGTATTCCCACCTCCTCTTCAAACTCAACCGTAACCGCAATGTCATCATCAAGGTCTTCAATAGTGTAGGTCAATCCTGTATGTCCGGTAACAACAACACCGTTGAGTTTCCACTCTTTTACCTTGTATCCTTCACCAGGTGTTGCTGTAAATTCAACATCCAGGCCTTCTTCTATCTCATCGCCTGTGTTTATTGCTGTGCCATCAACCTGGGCTGCCAGTGTTCCGTTACTGCCTTCAACGCTGAAGGTAACAGTGTAGGTAACTGCAAAGATATTGGCTGTTGTTGTGGGTGAGCCATCATAAGACAGTCTGTAGTTAGCTCTATCATCTCCAACAAGATCAGCGCTTACAATGCTTACTTCTATATTCCCGCCAACAGCGGCATCAGCAAACTCAGCTACTATATTGTCAATATCAACATCCTCATCATTAACAATACCTGTAAGTGTCAAACTATTATCGTCAATTTCAGCTTCAGTTGTGCCGTCATACACTTTGTCATGTACTGTGAATGAGCCGCCAATTGTTAGCTGTTTGGCGGTGATGTCAGCTTGTACAACAACCTCTGTTAGCATATAGAAGTCGGCATCATCGCCTGCAAGTTCAAGCCCGGTGACTGTAACATCCTTGTCTGTTCCAACGTCTTTGCTGTCAA
>SLHT01000095.1 GCA_007136055.1 Syntrophomonadaceae bacterium | reverse complement strand
GTTACCTTGTATTCTAATATACTATGTTTATTAACAATATTACCGACTAAACAGGGAAGGAGTTATTATGGCGAAAGAAACCGGTCGGATGTCCCGCACAACAATCGGTGAAAGCATTGATCGCAATTCTTTTGAACCAGCTTACATTCAGCTGGTTTACATTTTGAAAAAACAGGTGGCTTCCGGGGAATTACGGGCAGGCGATCGTCTTCCGTCGGAGTCTCAGATTTGCATGCAATATAAGGTTAGTCCGATGACGGTCAGACGGGCTATTAACATTTTATCTGATCAGGGTGTAGTTGATACTGCCCAGGGAAGAGGCACCTTTGTAAAACCGCTAAAGCTTTCGACTGCCTCATTTCACCTGATGGAGCTGCAGGAGATTTTTAACAATGATCGGACAAATGTTTCCATCCTGGAAGCGCGTATTATATCCGCCGATCAAAAAGCGGCTTTAAAACTTAAAGTGCCCGAAGGCGAAAGGATTATTTACATCCGTAGGTTGCTGTCGCGCGGTGACGATCCACTGCTCTACCATCGGGAATGCCTGGTTTATGATCCGGAGCGTGCTGTTGTTGAATCTGAGCTGGAGGTTACATCTTTGCGCTGTTTGTTTAAGGGTGAAGAAAGTAGTGACTTTAAATATGGTGAGTTAAGCATAGAAGTAACGGTGATCAATAGGGAGGAGGCCGAGATCCTGCAGGCGCAGGAAGGGTCTGCCGCCTTTAATTTGGAGCATATTTTTTACGATTACTCTGAAAACCCGGTAAGCTGGGGATGGTTTATCTGCCGGGGCGACAAATTACGGTTTACTTCCACCCTGGGCTTTCGGAGCAAGGAGGTATAATCATAATGATAACCAAGCAAAATGACTTAATCAGTTCTGTTGCCAACCTGAAAGAAGATGATGTGCTGAGCATTGTTAATAATCGCCTGGCTGAAAATGAAAACCCCCTTGCAATTGTCCATGATTGTCAGAAGGGGATGCGGGTGGTGGGCGAGCGTTACAGTGAAGGCCGCTACTATATTGCCGGATTAATTATGGCCGGAGAGATTTTAAGGCAGGTCATGGAATTGGTAGGGCCGGTTCTTCAGAGCTGTGACCTCGTAGAACAGGCCTCGGGAACGATTTTACTGGGTACTGTTCAGGATGACATTCATGATCTTGGTAAAAATATCGTAAAGATGCTCTTTGCCTGCCACGGTTTTACAGTTCATGACCTGGGAGTGGATGTGCCGCCCGCTAAATTTGTTTCCGAGTCATCACGAATTAAGCCTGATGTTATTGGGCTTTCCGGCTTAATAACCGCCGCCTATGACAGTATGAAAGACACGATAAGCCTGCTCAGGGAAGAAACCGATAAATGGCCCAAAAAACCTTACATCATCATTGGGGGGAGCCAGATTGACGAACGGGTGTCGCAACTGGTAGGCACCGATTACTGGGTGACCGAAGCTGATGCAGGGGTCACGCTTTGCAAGCAATTGTTGATGGGATAGGTTTTGTTTCTCTAAGCATGTACATCAGAAATAGTGTCAATTAACCGGAATGCAATTCTTGCCGCTTCCTTCTGATCCCATTGTGGAGATCCATCCTGAAACTGCTGAGAAGCACGAGATAGGCGAAAAAGACTGGGTCTGGGTTGCTTTGCCACGCGGCCGGGCTAAACTGCGGGCTAAATACAATGATGGTATCGATGATGGTATCGATTCCCTGGTTGTTGCAGCCGAGCATGGCTGGTATTATCCTGAAGACAAGAGCCCGGGTCATGGCAGGCTTGCAGCCTGCCTGTGTAGGGGTCTATGCTACCCGATTCATCCGTTTTACGCGAATTACGCATGTTGCGTCCGGGTTTGAATAAAAGCAAACAGGGTTGAATTAATTGATTACTTTCCAAAATGATAATATGATTCAATTTGCCGGGATATCTTTTAGGTTGCGAATTTTACGTCTGAGACTGGAGAGACTGATTCCCAGTTTTTCCGCAGCTTCAGTATTGGTTTCACACAGTTTCAGGGTTTCGCAGATTAGTTCAAGTTCATATTGTTCAAGCATGCCTTTAAGTGTTTGCTTATCTTTTTTTGCCTTTTCTGCATAAGGGTAGGGAAGACAGTCGGAGGTAATATTTTTCTGGGGAACAGTAATTAAAAGCCTTTCTACCAGGCTTTCCAGTTCTCTTACATTGCCAGGCCAAGAATACCATAAGAGCTGATTGACCACCTCAGGTTTAATATTCATGTTGATTTGATATTTTTTTTCCAGGTGTTTGCAAAAGAATACGAATAGGGCTGGAATGTCAATTTTTCGATCCCTTAAAGGCGGTACCTCTAAAGGGATTACATTGAGTCGGTAAAATAAATCCTTTCTGAAAACCCCTTCATTTACTTTTTGTTCAATATTCTGGTTGCTGGCCGCAATAACGCGTATATCGACATATTTTCCTTTTCTTCCGCCGACCCTAATAACTTCCCGATCCTGAAGTACACCCAACAATTTAGACTGCATCCCCAATGAAAGCTCTGTTATCTCGTCTAGGAATAGTGTTCCCTGGTGTGAGAGTTCGATAAAACCTTCCTTGCCATTATTTAATGCTCCCGTATAAGCTCCCGCTTCATGACCAAATAGTTCAGATTCGATCAAAGTTTGTGGTATAGCAGCACAATTTATCTTAACCATTTTGCCGGAATGGCTTCGGGAGCTGCAGTCATGAATAAGGCGGGCGATAAGGTCTTTACCCACACCTGTTTCACCGTGTATCAGGACGGTTGAATCAACTTGACCGAGGTGAATTGCCAGGTCTATCAGAGAACTCATTTTCCTGCTTTTAAAAACAATTTTACGTTCGCCATTTCCAATGCTGACAGCCTTATAAGAAGAAATGCCAAGACTTTCT
>SLHT01000185.1 GCA_007136055.1 Syntrophomonadaceae bacterium | reverse complement strand
AAGTCCTCCAGCGCCGATGGTACTCGGGGCGCGAGCCTCCGGGAGAGTAGGTCCCCGCCAGAGAACTATTTTCAATCAGGCCTCCCTCGAACACAGGGAGGCCAACTCATGTACTAATAAGTTAAAAAGGTGTCAGACACCTTTTTAACTTATTGGGGACAACTGCAAAACTTCTTTTGCAAATCTTTAAATTTAAAACAGGGAAACCGGCTGTTATACCGGCGCTAAAATTTCTCTTTGCTGTAACCCTTTAACCCTTTCTTCGCTACAGCCGCCTTGCTGCACTAATTTGGCACCGGTAATTGATTGTAAGGTTTCGCAAATAGCGGAAATTCTATTTAGGATTGGCTGAGAGGTCAAAAAAACTGGAGCCTGGAAGCTGGAAAAAAATATTTTCGGTTGACATTAATAAGCTTTTGCTATTATAATTTAGTATCGTCTTTCAAGGTATCAAGATAATCCTTAAATAGCCTGGCCAAAAATGCAATATTTACATTTACTCTTTAGGATCGAATTCGATATAAAGGGGGTTGAATATAAGGGAGTATCTGTTCAACTAGGAGTATCTGTTCAACTAAAGGGGCTAAGAGTAATAATTTAGCTCGAGAAGTAAATTACGTATTGATTTGGCTTGTAGTAACAATAATTAAAGGGGGTTTCGTAAGTGAGAGTTAAGTTGGTAATGTTTCTTATTGTAAGTTTGCTGGCTTTCGGTTTTGTTGCCGGTTGCGGCGAAGCAGATGACGCTGCAAATGGTGATCTCGAGGAGCACACAATTGTGGGTATTTTCCCGTTAACCGGCCCACTGAGTACTTTCGGTGAAAACAGTTCTACTGTTGCCCAGCTTGCTGCCGAAGATGTAAATGAGTGGCTGGAAGCTGAAGGTAGAGATTGGCGTTTGCGTTTGGAAATTGATGATACTCAGACTGAAGGCCCGGTTGGGCTGCGTAAAATGCAGAGCTGGTATGGTGAAGGCGTCGAGTTTTTCGCAGGACCGCAGGGTTCTGGCGTAGCTCAGGAATGTCTCGCTTTTGCTAACTCAAACCAGATTCTTTTCATTTCTCCTTCTTCGACATCACCCGCACTGGGTATTGAAGATGACTGGTTGTTCCGCTTCTGCACCGACGACCTGGTTCAGGGGCCTGCTATTGCGGCAGCAGCTGAAGCTGCCGGCGTAACCCATATCATTTTTAGCTGGCAGGGAGATACCTGGGGCGATGGTCTGCAGTCAGCTGCAGAAGGTTCAATGGATGATTTGGGTATAGCTGTTTATCCGGACAAACTGCGTTTTGACCCGCAGAAGGAAGATTTTACCACTGACGCAGCACTGCTTGATGAATATGTGACCGATCTGGTTGAGCAGGGTGTGGCCTTGGGTAATATAGGCGTTAACCTGATTACCTTTGAGCAGGCTGCACCGTACCTGGCTGAAGCTGCCAACTATGATCAACTGAGTGAAGTTGTCTGGATCGGTAGTGATGGAACTGCGGTATCCGAAGCAATCCTGCAGCACCCCGTTGCCTCTGAATTTGCTGCAGAAGTTATGTTTATCAACTCCATGAACCGTCCTGCTGAAGAAGTCGAGCAGTCTAATAAGGATCGCGTAAGGGCGCACGTCCAGGAAGTTTTAGGACGTGATATTGATGCTTACGCCTATAACACTTATGACATTATCTGGGCGTTGGCACTTTCAATTGATGAAGTTGGTTATGATACTGAAGCTGCAAGAGAGGTTCTCCCTCGCATTACTGATGAATGGTCCAGCGTTTATGGCGCCAGCGGCCACGTCGTACTGAACGAAGCAGGTGACCGTGCTTTTGCCGATTATGACTACTATGTTCTTAACGAGAACAAAGAATGGGAAATTGTCGGTTATTATGACGGCGCAGCAGAAGCAATTAACTGGACACGTGAAATCTACTAAGAAAACCGAATAACAAAGAAACGGGGGTCGGGGTATTCCTCGACCCCCATTTAAGGTGGTGATCAGGTGAGTAATGTACTGGTAACAGAACAGGTTACAAAGAGTTTTGAAGGTCTGGTTGCTGTTAACAAAGCTAATATTGTGGTTAAAGAAAATACTTTCACCATGCTGATCGGCCCCAACGGAAGCGGCAAAACCACTTTGATTAATTGCTGCACTGGAATTCTTAAACCTACGTCCGGGCGGGTGATGCTTGGGGATATAGATATTACCGGGTGGAAACCTCACCAGATTTACGATGTGGGATTTGTAAGAAGTTTTCAAATCCCACTTCCTTTTGTTGGACTTACTGTTCTCGATAATGTATTAGGAGCAATGAGGAATGTTGGTGAGGCGCCCTTAAAGGCTTTTAATCAGCGCAACTGGGCTGATCAGGAAGAAGAGAATATGAATAGGGCTCTCGATATCCTGGAAAAGGTGGGTCTTGAAAAGCACTGGGATCTTCCAAGCTCTTCCCTGGGGGCTGCCCAACTGAAGATGCTGGAAGTAGCCAAGGGGCTTTCTTCAGGGGCAAGGATTATCGCACTCGATGAACCGATCGGTGGTGTCGATACTGCTTCAGCGCATGAGATCCTCTCTCATGTTTCCAGGCTAAAAAAAGAAGAAGGTTTAACTTTCCTTGTTGTTGAACACAGGATCGATATCGCGGCTCCTTTTGCCGATTATGTTTATGCCATGGATCTGGGATCAATTATTTCTGAAGGTCCTCCCAAAAAAGTTCTCTCTGATCCGAAGGTTATTGAAGTATATATTGGCAAGGGGGTGGAACAATGCTAGAGGTGAATAATCTTAACTCTGGTTACGGTAAGCTGCAGATTCTTTATGACCTTAGCATAGAAGCTCCCGGTAAAGGGATTACTGTAATAGTTGGACCCAACGGTGCCGGAAAAACTACTCTTTTAAGCACCGTCATGGGGGTAGCCAAGTATATGTCAGGTGATATTCTCTTTGAAGATATGCCCATTCAAGGTAAATTGACTCATGAGCTGGCCAAAAAAGGAATATCATACGTTCCCCAGATGGGTAATGTTTTTGCCGAATTATCGGTTATGGATAACCTGAGCATGGCCGGATACCTGATGCCCAAGGAAGAATCAAAAATTAAAGCTGATCAAATGACTGAAATCTTTCCCGTTCTCAAGAAGTTTATACACCGTGATGCAGGAACCCTGAGTGGTGGGGAAAGAAGAATGCTGGCTATCGCTATGGGCTTGATGAAAAATCCCAAGCTGATGCTTTTAGACGAACTAAGTACTGACCTTGCTCCGATTATTGCAGAGAAAGTTATGATGGAAATAGCCAGGCTAAGAGACGAGTTGGGCATTACCATCCTGATGGTAGAACAGATGGCCAAGCGGGCCCTGGAAATCGGTGATACTGCTTATCTCATGGTTAGCGGTGAGATTCGCTATTCAGGCAAGGCAAGTGACTTGCTCCACGAACCTGAGCTATGTTCGATGTACCTGGGTATAAAAACAGATTCTGATCAAATAGCAGATCTAACAAAACCGTCGATAGAAGGGAGTGATTAAATCCAATGGCTCCATGGATGGCTAGTGGTCTAATTTACTCTAGTGGTTTGGCTCTAACAGCCGGCAGTATTACCTTGCTTTATATAGTGACCCGTACTTTTAATTTTGCGGTTGCCAGTATGGCGACTTTCGGTTTTTATATTGCCTACACCGGCATCTCGCTATATGGAGGATTACCATATCAATACTATCCCCTGGTTTTTATTTTTGGCTCTTTTCTGGGTATAGTTTGTTATTTCGGATTAAACCGTCATCTGCTGCGTCGCCAGGCCGCGGAAATTACGTTGATGATGTCTACACTGGGTTATGATTTGCTTCTTCTGTCTTTTATACAGATGTATGCAGATTTTCTGACTCATACTTACGGGCTTTTTCCGCGAAGAGTTACCTTGAACGTCCACGATTTTGAATTGTTTGGTGAAAGAGCTGCAGCGATCATACTGCCGATTGTCACTATTTTGCTCCTCACGTTGCTTCACTTCTTTCTGACAAGAACCAGGTTTGGTGTGGCGATGCGGGCAACAATTGAAAATCCGGTTTTATCAGGAGCATCTGGAATTAACTCCGATTTGGTTTACATGGTCTCATGGGTTATTGCAGGAGGAATGGCTTCTGTCGGCGGTGCCTTTATGGCTATGGCGATGACAGGAACTCCGACTATGGGTATGTTTACGATTCCGTTAATGTTTGCCGGAGCAATTCTTGGTGGTTTAACAAGTCTTTACGGGGGAATCCTGGGAGGCTTTATGATCGGAATGACCGAATATGCCGGGATATTTTACCTGTCCCAGCAATTAGGGCCCTGGGTCCTTGGTTACAGGATGGGGATACCTCTTATGCTGATGGCTGCTACGTTACTCTTATTCCCGAGAGGTTTAGCCGGAATTCCCCTCGCTAAGCTGATCAACTCTTTAGTCGGCAAGAAAAGAGGTGAAAGCGCATGACCAACGATAATAAAAGTGTGAAAAATCAACTAGATCTTAAAGAATTATTTTTAAAAAGAGAAGTTTGGGTTATTTTCATTATTCTGGTTTTGCTGACGTTACTGTTCAACAGAAGTGGAGTCAATATATTGTTAACCATTTTTATTGACTTTGCAGTATTTGCGATTATAACAATGAGCCTAAACCTTGAAACAGGATATACAGGCATCCCCCAGTTTGGTCGTGTGGCGGCAGTTATAATCGGCGCTTTTGCTGTCGGCGCAATTCCTGGGCGTATTATTGCCATGTTTATGGGTCTTCCTTATGGAGCCGAATATGCTTCTGATAGCGTAAACTTCAGGTTGGTGCCAGAAATAAACCAGCTTCTGGCCAGCAGTTGGCTGATATCCTTAGGTTTCCTGGTTTTCAGCCTTCTGATAGCGGCCATATGCGGTGCGGGTATTGGCTGGCTTATCTCCCGTCCTGCGATTCGACTAAAGGAAGGTTACCTCGGTATATCACTGCTTGCCTTTGGTGACTTCTTTATGTGGGTCGGGCATAACTGGAAAGGAATGGTTGGTGGAAGCGTACCGGTTAGTGTTCCCGATCCATTCCGGATTTTTGCCGGTGATCGTTTCATGGTAATTGTGCTGGTTATTTTTGTTATCGCTTTTCTGGTTTTCATTTATCTGCAAAAGCTGACCAGGTCGCCCTTTGGCCGTTCGCTGAGAATGATCAGGGATAACGACTTATCGGCAGGTGCAGCAGGAAAGAACATTGTCAGTGTCAGGACCCAGAGCCTGGTCATAGGATCAGCAATAGCTGCCCTTGGTGGTGGACTATACGTTCTTTACGTTGGCTCTATGGCTTCTATTGGCTTTACCAAGTTAACTTTTACTTTCTGGCCCTGGGCCTTTATGATGCTGGGAGGCATTGGCAGTAATTTGGGTGTGCTCCTGGGGGTTTTCCTGCTCACTATTTTACGGACAATGATTGTTATTTTCCGTAGTCAGTGGTTTGGGTTTTTGTTAACTATAGGTATAGATCCCTTATGGCTGGAATTTACCCTGATGGGTGCGGTGATTATTATTGTTATCTTGTTCATGCCGCATGGCCTGGTCCCTGAAAAAGTCGAGCCTATGCTGCCCAAGAGCAGGGTAAAACAAATAATCGAACGCAGGCAGTTAGCCAGAGGAGAAAGTAGTACGAGTTAAAATAAGCGGTAATAAAAAGTGGAGCCCTTAAGGGCTCCACTTTTTATTACCGCTTATTTTAACTCGTACTACTTTCTCCTCTGGCTAACTGCCTGCGTTCGATTATTTGTTTTACCCTGCTCTTGGGCAGCATAGGCTCGACTTTTTCAGGGACCAGGCCATGCGGCATGAACAAGATAACAATAATAATCACCGCACCCATCAGGGTAAATTCCAGCCATAAGGGATCTATACCTATAGTTAACAAAAACCCAAACCACTGACTACGGAAAATAACAATCATTGTCCGTAAAATAGTGAGCAGGAAAACCCCCAGGAGCACACCCAAATTACTGCCAATGCCTCCCAGCATCATAAAGGCCCAGGGCCAGAAAGTAAAAGTTAACTTGGTAAAGCCAATAGAAGCCATAGAGCCAACGTAAAGAACGTATAGTCCACCACCAAGGGCAGCTATTGCTGATCCTATGACCAGGCTCTGGGTCCTGACACTGACAATGTTCTTTCCTGCTGCACCTGCCGATAAGTCGTTATCCCTGATCATTCTCAGCGAACGGCCAAAGGGCGACCTGGTCAGCTTTTGCAGATAAATGAAAACCAGAAAAGCGATAACAAAAATAACCAGCACAATTACCATGAAACGATCACCGGCAAAAATCCGGAATGGATCGGGAACACTAACCGGTACGCTTCCACCAACCATTCCTTTCCAGTTATGCCCGACCCACATAAAGAAGTCACCAAAGGCAAGCAGTGATATACCGAGGTAACCTTCCTTTAGTCGAATCGCAGGACGGGAGATAAGCCAGCCAATACCCGCACCGCATATGGCCGCTATCAGAAGGCTGAAAACCAGGAAACCTAAGGATATCAGCCAACTGCTGGCCAGAAGCTGGTTTATTTCTGGCACCAACCTGAAGTTTACGCTATCAGAAGCATATTCGGCTCCATAAGGAAGACCCATAAACATGGCAATAATACGCCCAGGAATTGCGCCGACAGCAAAAGCGCCGATTATAACTGCCGCCACACGACCAAACTGGGGGATGCCTGTATATCCTGTTTCAAGGTTTAGGCTCATTGTTATAATCGCAAATACTGCAAAGTCAATAAAAATGGTTAACAATATATTGACTCCACTTCTGTTGAACAGTAACGTCAGCAAAACCAGAATAATGAAAATAACCCAAACTTCTCTTTTTAAAAATAATTCTTTAAGATCTAGTTGATTTTTCACACTTTTATTATCGTTGGTCATGCGCTTTCACCTCTTTTCTTGCCGACTAAAGAGTTGATCAGCTTAGCGAGGGGAATTCCGGCTAAACCTCTCGGGAATAAGAGTAACGTAGCAGCCATCAGCATAAGAGGTATCCCCATCCTGTAACCAAGGACCCAGGGCCCTAATTGCTGGGACAGGTAAAATATCCCGGCATATTCGGTCATTCCGATCATAAAGCCTCCCAGGATTCCCCCGTAAAGACTTGTTAAACCACCAAGAATTGCTCCGGCAAACATTAACGGAATCGTAAACATACCCATAGTCGGAGTTCCTGTCATCGCCATAGCCATAAAGGCACCGCCGACAGAAGCCATTCCTCCTGCAATAACCCATGAGACCATGTAAACCAAATCGGAGTTAATTCCAGATGCTCCTGATAAAACCGGATTTTCAATTGTTGCCCGCATCGCCACACCAAACCTGGTTCTTGTCAGAAAGAAGTGAAGCAACGTGAGGAGCAAAATAGTGACAATCGGCAGTATGATCGCTGCAGCTCTTTCACCAAACAATTCAAAATCGTGGACGTTCAAGGTAACTCTTCGCGGAAAAAGCCCGTAAGTATGAGTCAGAAAATCTGCATACATCTGTATAAAAGACAGAAGAAGCAAATCATAACCCAGTGTAGACATCATCAACGTAATTTCCGCGGCCTGGCGACGCAGCAGATGACGGTTTAATCCGAAATAACAAACTATACCCAGAAAAGAGCCAAAAATAAAAACCAGGGGATAGTATTGATATGGTAATCCTCCATATAGCGAGATGCCGGTGTAGGCAATATAAAAACCGAAAGTCGCCATACTGGCAACCGCAAAATTAAAAGTACGGGTCACTATATAAAGCAAGGTAATACTGCCGGCTGTTAGAGCCAAACCACTAGAGTAAATTAGACCACTAGCCATCCATGGAGCCATTGGATTTAATCACTCCCTTCTATCGACGGTTTTGTTAGATCTGCTATTTGATCAGAATCTGTTTTTATACCCAGGTACATCGAACATAGCTCAGGTTCGTGGAGCAAGTCACTTGCCTTGCCTGAATAGCGAATCTCACCGCTAACCATGAGATAAGCAGTATCACCGATTTCCAGGGCCCGCTTGGCCATCTGTTCTACCATCAGGATGGTAATGCCCAACTCGTCTCTTAGCCTGGCTATTTCCATCATAACTTTCTCTGCAATAATCGGAGCAAGGTCAGTACTTAGTTCGTCTAAAAGCATCAGCTTGGGATTTTTCATCAAGCCCATAGCGATAGCCAGCATTCTTCTTTCCCCACCACTCAGGGTTCCTGCATCACGGTGTATAAACTTCTTGAGAACGGGAAAGATTTCAGTCATTTGATCAGCTTTAATTTTTGATTCTTCCTTGGGCATCAGGTATCCGGCCATGCTCAGGTTATCCATAACCGATAATTCGGCAAAAACATTACCCATCTGGGGAACGTATGATATTCCTTTTTTGGCCAGCTCATGAGTCAATTTACCTTGAATGGGCATATCTTCAAAGAGAATATCACCTGACATATACTTGGCTACCCCCATGACGGTGCTTAAAAGAGTAGTTTTTCCGGCACCGTTGGGTCCAACTATTACAGTAATCCCTTTACCGGGAGCTTCTATGCTAAGGTCATAAAGAATCTGCAGCTTACCGTAACCAGAGTTAAGATTATTCACCTCTAGCATTGTTCCACCCCCTTGCCAATATATACTTCAATAACCTTCGGATCAGAGAGAACTTTTTTGGGAGGACCTTCAGAAATAATTGATCCCAGATCCATGGCATAAACATAATCGGCAAAAGGAGCCGCGATATCGATCCTGTGTTCAACAACAAGGAAAGTTAAACCTTCTTCTTTTTTTAGCCTGGAAACATGAGAGAGGATCTCATGCGCTGAAGCAGTATCGACACCACCGATCGGTTCATCGAGTGCGATAATCCTTGCCCCTGAAGAAAGCCCCTTGGCTACTTCCAGCATCTTCAGTTGGGCAGCCCCCAGGGAAGAGCTTGGAAGATCCCAGTGCTTTTCAAGACCCACCTTTTCCAGGATATCGAGAGCCCTATTCATATTCTCTTCTTCCTGATCAGCCCAGTTGCGCTGATTAAAAGCCTTTAAGGGCGCCTCACCAACATTCCTCATTGCTCCTAATACATTATCGAGAACAGTAAGTCCAACAAAAGGAAGTGGGATTTGAAAACTTCTTACAAATCCCACATCGTAAATCTGGTGAGGTTTCCACCCGGTAATATCTATATCCCCAAGCATCACCCGCCCGGACGTAGGTTTAAGAATTCCAGTGCAGCAATTAATCAAAGTGGTTTTGCCGCTTCCGTTGGGGCCGATCAGCATGGTGAAAGTATTTTCTTTAACCACAATATTAGCTTTGTTAACAGCAACCAGACCTTCAAAACTCTTTGTAACCTGTTCTGTTACCAGTACATTACTCACCTGATCACCACCTTAAATGGGGGTCGAGGAATACCCCGACCCCCGTTTCTTTGTTATTCGGTTTTCTTAGTAGATTTCACGTGTCCAGTTAATTGCTTCTGCTGCGCCGTCATAATAACCGACAATTTCCCATTCTTTGTTCTCGTTAAGAACATAGTAGTCATAATCGGCAAAAGCACGGTCACCTGCTTCGTTCAGTACGACGTGGCCGCTGGCGCCATAAACGCTGGACCATTCATCAGTAATGCGAGGGAGAACCTCTCTTGCAGCTTCAGTATCATAACCAACTTCATCAATTGAAAGTGCCAACGCCCAGATAATGTCATAAGTGTTATAGGCGTAAGCATCAATATCACGTCCTAAAACTTCCTGGACGTGCGCCCTTACGCGATCCTTATTAGACTGCTCGACTTCTTCAGCAGGACGGTTCATGGAGTTGATAAACATAACTTCTGCAGCAAATTCAGAGGCAACGGGGTGCTGCAGGATTGCTTCGGATACCGCAGTTCCATCACTACCGATCCAGACAACTTCACTCAGTTGATCATAGTTGGCAGCTTCAGCCAGGTACGGTGCAGCCTGCTCAAAGGTAATCAGGTTAACGCCTATATTACCCAAGGCCACACCCTGCTCAACCAGATCGGTCACATATTCATCAAGCAGTGCTGCGTCAGTGGTAAAATCTTCCTTCTGCGGGTCAAAACGCAGTTTGTCCGGATAAACAGCTATACCCAAATCATCCATTGAACCTTCTGCAGCTGACTGCAGACCATCGCCCCAGGTATCTCCCTGCCAGCTAAAAATGATATGGGTTACGCCGGCAGCTTCAGCTGCTGCCGCAATAGCAGGCCCCTGAACCAGGTCGTCGGTGCAGAAGCGGAACAACCAGTCATCTTCAATACCCAGTGCGGGTGATGTCGAAGAAGGAGAAATGAAAAGAATCTGGTTTGAGTTAGCAAAAGCGAGACATTCCTGAGCTACGCCAGAACCCTGCGGTCCTGCGAAAAACTCGACGCCTTCACCATACCAGCTCTGCATTTTACGCAGCCCAACCGGGCCTTCAGTCTGAGTATCATCAATTTCCAAACGCAAACGCCAATCTCTACCTTCAGCTTCCAGCCACTCATTTACATCTTCGGCAGCAAGCTGGGCAACAGTAGAACTGTTTTCACCGAAAGTACTCAGTGGGCCGGTTAACGGGAAAATACCCACAATTGTGTGCTCCTCGAGATCACCATTTGCAGCGTCATCTGCTTCGCCGCAACCGGCAACAAAACCGAAAGCCAGCAAACTTACAATAAGAAACATTACCAACTTAACTCTCACTTACGAAACCCCCTTTAATTATTGTTACTACAAGCCAAATCAATACGTAATTTACTTCTCGAGCTAAATTATTACTCTTAGCCCCTTTAGTTGAACAGATACTCCTAGTTGAACAGATACTCCCTTATATTCAACCCCCTTTATATCGAATTCGATCCTAAAGAGTAAATGTAAATATTGCATTTTTGGCCAGGCTATTTAAGGATTATCTTGATACCTTGAAAGACGATACTAAATTATAATAGCAAAAGCTTATTAATGTCAACCGAAAATATTTTTTTCCAGCTTCCAGGCTCCAGTTTTTTTGACCTCTCAGCCAATCCTAAATAGAATTTCCGCTATTTGCGAAACCTTACAATCAATTACCGGTGCCAAATTAGTGCAGCAAGGCGGCTGTAGCGAAGAAAGGGTTAAAGGGTTACAGCAAAGAGAAATTTTAGCGCCGGTATAACAGCCGGTTTCCCTGTTTTAAATTTAAAGATTTGCAAAAGAAGTTTTGCAGTTGTCCCCAATAAGTTAAAAAGGTGTCTGACACCTTTTTAACTTATTAGTACATGAGTTGGCCTCCCTGTGTTCGAGGGAGGCCTGATTGAAAATAGTTCTCTGGCGGGGACCTACTCTCCCGGAGGCTCGCGCCCCGAGTACCATCGGCGCTGGAGGACTT
>SLHT01000159.1 GCA_007136055.1 Syntrophomonadaceae bacterium | reverse complement strand
TCAGTCAACTTTGGCGATGATGTATTCCTGAATCCACCTGCTTATCTGGAAGAGTTTGCAAAGACGATGCAGGAGCAGGGTGTCAAACCTGAAATTGAGGCTTTTGACGTTGGCATGATCAATAACGCCCTCCAGCTTGTTAAAAAAGGTCTTCTTTCTGAACCTCTCCACTTCGATTTTGTGATGGGCGTTTCCGGGGGTATTCCGGGAACAGTGAAAAACCTGCTGCATCTGGCAGAGAGCATTCCCCCCGGCAATACCTGGACCGTGGCCGGGATGGGACGGACTGAACTGCCCCTGGGAACAGCAGCCATTATAATGGGAGGCCATGTGCGGGTCGGTTTTGAGGATAATATCTATTATACAAAAGGGGTGCTGGCCGAAAGCAATGCCCAGCTGGTCGAACGTATCGCCCGTGTAGCCAAAATTCACAGCCGCCCTGTCGCCTCGCCGGATGAAGCACGGCAAATCCTGAACCTAAATTAGGCAGCCCTGGTAGGTGCCGCGACTGATAAGCTCGGTCTCTACCAGCGAAGCGATTTGCCCGGCTCCCTCCGGCCAGTGGGGGACGATGAGGAGATCTTCTGAAGCAGCCTGGCTGGCTAAACGGTGGATTGCCATGGTTGGCGAAAGTCTCTCGAGGCAGTCGCAGAGGATCGGGATGTAATCATCTGCTTTTTCATATACTGCAACTTTTCCCCGCGCATACTCTATGGCCAACGGCGTGTTTTTAATGATTTGCAAATGGTGAAATTTAACCCCGTCAACTGCCAGGCGATTAAGGAAGTTGACTGTTTGCAGCATCATCCCGGGCGTTTCTCCGGGCAAACCGAGAATGATGTGGGCACAGATGTAGATGCCGCGGCTACGGGTCATTTCTACTGCCCTGACGAATGCTTCGGCATTATGACCGCGGTTGATCATTTTGAGGGTTTTGTCATGGGCCGACTGCAGTCCGTACTCCACCCACAGGTGACAGTGTTTAGCATAACTTTCCAACAGGGAAATGATTTCCTCAGAAATGCAGTCGGGGCGGGTGGCTATGCTTAACCCTTCTACCTCGGGGTCGGCCAGGGCTTCGTCATAGAGTGCCTTCAGTTCTTCCAACGGGGCATAAGTATTGGTATAAGATTGGAAGTAGGCCAGGTAACGGGCCTGCTTATGTTTCTTTTTTCCCCGCTGGAGCTGTGCAGTAACAGAAGCTGCAATTGCGTTGTTGCTGAAAGGAGAAAATGAAGGATTATAGCAGTAAGAACAACCTCCTGTTCCAACAGTGCCGTCATGGTTCGGGCACGAAAAACCGGCATCGATCGGGATTTTAAAGACCGGTTCCCCAAACTGCCTGCGGAAAAAACTGCTTAAGCGGTAATACCAGCCCGGGCGGAAAAGTGTGGTTTGGTTACTCACCAGCAGGCTCCTCTTTGTTTTTGCCTGAACCATGCAGAGCTTCCGGCCTTTCCAGGTACAGCATCAAGACCGAGATGTCAGCCGGGTTGACTCCCTCCATGCGGCAGGCCTGGCCGATAGTTGCCGGCCTGACCTGTTCCAGTTTCTGGCGGGCTTCTTTCGATATATTCTTGGCTTTTTGATAATCAAAATCAACCGGGATTGTTTTTTCGTGCAGGCGGGCTGTTTTTTCAACCATGTGTTGTTGTTTAGTGATGTAGCCGGCATATTTAATCTGGTTTTCGAGTTCATTCAGGGTGCCCTGTGGTAGGTGTGGCGCTTCCTTACCTTCCCAACAGAGATAAGAATGGTAGCTGATTTCCGGCCTCCTGAGCAGCTCCAGGGCGCTGACCGGATGTTTGGGAATGGAAGAATTGTGATCTTCTAAAAAGCTTTCAATGGCGCTTCCCGGGTTATGCCTGGTTTGTTCAAGACGTTCAAGTTCGCTTTCGATATATATTTTCTTAGCCTGGTAAAGGCGATACCGTTCGTCGTCAAGCAGGCCGATAGCGCGGCTTATCTCGGCCAGGCGCAGGTCGGCGTTATCCTGGCGTAGCAGCAGGCGGTATTCGGCGCGGGATGTAAAAATGCGATAGGGTTCCTGGACGCCGCGAGTAATAAGGTCATCGATCAATACCCCGATATAAGCTTCGTTACGTTTCAGAATTAGAGCGTCCCTTTTATTGATATATTGAAAAGCATTAATTCCTGCGAGCAAACCCTGTGCTGCAGCCTCTTCATAACCTGTTGTGCCGTTAATCTGGCCGGCGAAAAAGAGACCGGCAGTTGTTTTTGTTTCCAGGGATAGCTTAAGCTGGACGGGCGGAGCGTAATCGTATTCAATGGCATAAGCGGGTCGCATTATCTGGACATTAGTAAGTCCTTCAATTGTGCGTAGAAAGGTTTCCTGAACTTCCGGAGGAAGGCCGGTGGAAATACCCTGCAGGTACAGTTCGTCTATGTCGCCTCCTTCGGGTTCGATAAAAATGGGGTGGCGGTCACGGTCAGCAAAACGGACGATTTTATCCTCGATCGAGGGGCAGTAACGTGGCCCTCTCCCTTTGATCAGACCGCTGTAGATTGGGGCCTGATCAAAGTTGTCTCTGATTACATCGTGAGTAGCGCTATTGGTATAGGTCATCCAGCAGGGAACCTGGTCTTCCGGCGCCCCCTTTCCAGAAAGGGAAAAGCCGGGAGCATCTTTATCGCCCTGAACCGGAAGCAGGTTGCTGAAATCGATGCTCCGCCTGTAAACCCTGGGCGGCGTTCCTGTTTTAAAACGATCAAATGCAAGGCCCAGCTTCTGCAGGCTTATAACCAGGTTATATGAGGGAGTGATGCTGCCGGGTGAGGCCGGGTAGTGGAGGTCACCTAAAAATATTTCCGAACCAAGGTAGACGCCGCTGCAGATGACGGCAGTTTTAGTTTGATAGAAGGCTCCGCTGCGTCCTAAAATACCGCAGAGGGAACCGCTTTCAGCAACAGTGACCTCTTCAGCCATATCTTCCCGGATAGTCAGGTTGGATTCTTTTTCAAGGGTTATGCGCATGGTTCGCTGGTAGCCCCATTTGTCGATCTGGGCTCGGAGGGCTTGCACGGCGGGTCCTTTTCCGGTATTAAGCAGGCGAACCTGCAGCAGATTTTTATCCGCAACGCGGGACATTTCACCGCCGAGAGCATCGATTTCCCGGACCAGGTGTCCTTTGCCCGGCCCGCCAAGGGAGGGATTACAGGCCATGAAGGCAATCATATCTAAGTTTAAAGTAAGCAGAAGTGTTCGGCAGCCCAGCCTGGCCGCGGCCAGCGCTGCTTCGCACCCGGCATGGCCCGCCCCGACGACAACAACATCGTAACTGCTGCCCTGGTTATTTTCTTTTATTTTGACCGGCATCAAGCTCACCAACTTATATTATTCATAGCCGCGTGCAATCGGCATGCGCCACCCCGGGCCGAAGGCCCTGGGGGTTATACGCAGCCCCGGAGCAGCCTGGTAGCGCTTGAACTCAGATTGCCTGACCATATGAATTACCTGTTCAACCGTTTCAATTTCATAACCTTTTCCGGCAATTTCTGCCGCCGAAAGGTTTTTTTCGACATGCATTTCCAGGATGGGGTCGAGAATGTGATAGGGAGGCAGTGAATCCCGGTCCTTCTGGCCGGGGCGGAGCTCGGCTGAAGGAGCCTTGTTGATCGTGTTTTGAGGTATTATTTCCCGGTCATAAATGCTGTTAAAATAGTTGGCCAGTTCATATACCCTCATTTTTGAAAGATCAGCGATGACCGCCAGTCCGCCGGCCATGTCACCGTAAAGCGTGCAGTAACCAACTGCGAGTTCTGACTTATTGCCGGCAACCAGGGGCAGGAATTTTTCCCGGTTGGCTATGTGCATTAATATGTTGCCGCGTATACGGGCCTGCAGGTTTTCCTCGGCCAGGTCAATAAATGGGCCTTTCCCCTCGTTCAAGAGGCTTATAAAAGAGTTAAAGGGCTGGTCTATTTCTATGACGCGGTGTTCAATGCCCAGGTTTTTTGCCAGGGCCACGGCATCTACTACACTGTGGAGGGATGAATACGGCGAAGGCATCATGAGCCCGAGGACATTGTCGGGTCCGAGGGCTTCCACCGCCAGGGCGGCGGTCACAGCTGAATCGACTCCCCCGCTTAATCCCAGCACTGTCTTTTCAAAGCCGGTTTTGGCGGCGTAGTCTTTCAGGCCGAAGGACAGAACCCTCATTGTAGTTCCAATATCATCGTTGTCGGGAGGGATGATTTTCTTTGCCGGTTTGTAGAGATCCTCTGTGTTTACAAAGAATAACTCCTCTTCAAAACCGGCGGCCCTGTAAATTAGTTCCCCGCGGTTGTTATAGACAAGGCTTGAGCCGTCGAAAACAAGATCATCGTTTCCGCCAACCTGGTTAAGGTAGATAATAGCGCTGTTGTATTTTTGAGCCAGGAATGGCAGCATATCTTCTCGCAAGCCGTGCTTTCCCAGGTGGTAAGGCGATGCCGATAAGTTAAGCAGCAGGCGGGCTCCCTGGGCAAAAAGTGTTTGCAGGGGGTCAATATCATAAAGCGGATCAGAAAAATATTCCATATCATTCCAGATATCTTCACAAATGGTAATCGCGGTAGGCATGTCTCCCAGCATTTCAATTTTTTTGTCGGTGTAACGGGTAAAATATCTCGCTTCATCAAAAACATCAAAATAAGGGAGCAGGGTTTTCAGATGGATTGATTTGATTCGGTCATTTTCTAATAAAAGAGCTCCATTATACAGTCTTTTATCCTGCCGGTGGGCAGTTCCAATCAGCATTGCCGGACCCGGATCGGCGGTCAGTGGTAGCAGTTCTTTGACAATAATTTCTCTTTCCTGGTCCAGGAAACTATTATAACCGAGCAGATCTTTGGGGGGATAACCGCTCAAACTCAACTCAGTAAAGACAACCAGGTCTGCGTTATTTGCCGCGGCGCGCTTGAAATATTCTTTGATATTTTCCTTGTTTTTGCTTAAGGCCCCGATAGTTGGGTTAAGCTGGGCAAGAGCGATGCGCATATTTTTGCCTCCTAAATAATAAAACTCACGGGAAGGCGACTTTCCCTGTGAGCATTATTCCCGTAAAACTAAAGAGTGATCCTGGCTGAATTATAATCAAGCCCGGGTCGGAAGTCAAGGAATAGTTCGATATTTAAAACAGTGATTGGCAGAAAACTTCCATAATGGTCTTAATAGCATATCTTTTATTGCGCCGAAATTGTTGTCTTGCCTTTCATGGCGGCTATTCTTATAATAAAAGTAATAGTGAGTTGAGAAGTCAGCTTTGGAACAAGCCTCGGTTTTAGCCTGGTTTTATGTTTTTCGGTTTCCGTCATCTGACTTCCGACCGCAAAAAATCAGGAGGTGTTTTTATGCTCGAAGTATATGTCAAGGATGGTTGTCCTTACTGCGAAAAGCAGATTGAGGTTTTCAAGAAACAGGGTACAGAGTTCAAACTTTATAATGTCAGCAACGATCCGGAAGCCTTAAAGAAAGCCAAACAAGAATTTAACGCCGATAAGGTTCCGGTAGTGGCTGAAGATGGAGCAGTAAAAAATATTGGTTTTGGAGGGGGTGGCTGAAAAATTTAAACTGCGGCTGCCGTGTGCAGCCCCACAACGGAAGTTGGATCTTAGAGGTTGGATTTAAGGTTTAAATTATTTGCCAAACAATTATATTTACAGGCCATAAATATTTAAATTCAGCGTGGGTCGAGATGAACAACAGCATTGCAGTGATACTGATTGCCGATCCGATCTTCAACCCGGTGGGCAATATAATGGGCTTCATCAAGACTCAAACTGCTGTTGACTCCGATATGGAGAGTGATTACTTTATAGGAACCGTAATCGTGGAACTCCAGATCGTGGGTATCGATAACACCATTTACCTGCTTTGCGCAGGAGGCAACACCGTTATATAGTTCTTCAGATGGTGCGGCGCCCAGCAGAGAACTGCATGAACTATGGGCTATTTTAAACCCGGTATATATAATAAAGAGCGCTACGACAAAACCGAAATAAGCGTCAAGAGCAGCCAACCCAAGACAATTTCCAACCAGGGCTATGAGAACCAGCCCCGATGAAAGTGAATCTGTGCGATGATGCCAGGCATCGCCTGACAGGGTATCCGAGTCAATAAGGTTCCCAAGCCTGGCCGAAAAATAGTATAGAAATTCTTTTATTATTATGGCAATTATTATGGCAATAATGGCACCTATGCTTGGAGTGGCATAAACATCACTGACCAGCCTGTTGTATGAACTGTAAATAAAAGCAACTCCCGCTCCGATTAGCATTAATCCGATTATTAGACCGGCCAAATATTCTGTACGTCCGTGGCCGTGGGGATGTTCACTATCAGGCTCTTTTTTAGCCAGGGAAAAGCCGATTAAGACTACCATTGAAGAGAAAATATCGGAAGCGCTGTGAACAGCATCAGCCATGAGGGCAATACTGTTGGTGAGAAGCCCGAAAGTCATCTTTAAAAAAACAAGAAATATATTTCCGGCAATGCTTGCCCAGCTTTCGATTAAGCCCACCCGATATCTCTCGGCTGGTTTTAACAGGTTCCTGTTTAGAGTTAGCTTATCGGCAAGGCGATTGGCGAAATATTTCATGAAAATCTCCCTGTAGAGGTATAGAATAACCTTAAATTATCATTAAATTATATCATAGCAACTATCGTTGTCCAACTTGAACTGAAAGAAGTATAATCCCAAAACGGGGGAAAAGGTTGTGCAAATCAGGCAGAAGCTTCAGAGAGGCTTGTAAGTATAAATAGCGATTAGAGGTCTAATGCTTATATTATTGACGCTATGCTACATTATGATGCCATTATCGTCTTTTGATAAATATACGAAGATGTGTCATAATTACTAAATAGGAAATACAAAATTTCAGGTAGCGAAGGGAGATTTTTTCGGTAATCCGTTAAGCGGGCCGGATAAGCTGCATTGATTTTGATATAAGCTCCTGTTAATATAAACTCCCGTACGATAATCAACCTCAGGGCCGTCCTGAAAGATTTAATGCGGGTTTTTTATTTAATAAACCTTAAGGAGGTGAACAGCCTGGTTAATAAATCAGGCTGAACGATTGAGTGAAAGAGGAATAGTTGTCCACAAACCTTATGCCCGGTTAAGCCGGGAGCAGATTGAGATGATAGATAAGGCATCTCTAGATCTCCTGGAGAATCCGGGTGTTCTCTGTTATCACGAGGAAAGCGTTTCTATGCTGGGGAAGGCAGGCTCTACGGCGAAAAAAACCCGCGAAGGCGAACATGATGCCTGGTGGGTCAGTATCCCGGCGAAGGTAATTAAACAGGCTCTTGAAACCGCGCCTTCCACTGTTACACTGGGTGCCCGTAACCCGGAAAATCAAGTAGTCCTGGAAGCAGAAGGCAACAGGGTCCACTTTGGTAGCGGCTCAGAAACGAACTACTGGCTTGAAGTTAAGCCTGAAGTGTTTACATCAAAGGAAGACGGGCACGAGCGGACCATCCCGGTTATGAAGAGGAGTCGTGGTAACCTAGATTACCTTTGCCGTTCTGCCCATTTAGCGGAACAACTTGAAAACCTGGACTTTTTTATCCGTAATGTGAATGTTCAGGATGCCGATATTACTACAGGCAATAAAGATGTCAATGTCTTCTTTGCCGCATTGAATAATGTCACCAAGCCGGTTATTAGCGGCGTTGCCGATTTTGATCAACTTGAAAAAGTAGTCAATATGGCCGAAATCATTGCCGGCGGGCGGGAAGAACTGGTTAAAAACCCCGTTGTTTCATTTATTACATCTGTCATTAAAAGCCCGCTGCAGATTGTAGGCGAAACAGCTGAAAAGCTTATAGCTATAGCCAAACTCGGCCTTCCTGTTGTTATTTCCACTTCGCCACAGGGCGGTTCGACAGCCCCGATTGATGAGTTGGGCATGGTGGCCCAGGTTAACGCCGAGGCGCTGGCCGGCATTACCATTAACCAGCTCGCTAACCCGGGAGCGCCGGTAATATATGGTGCGGTTCCTGTCCGGGCCCGCATGGACGACCTTCATGACATGTACGGCGTGCCCGAGTTCTGCCATTACAACATGGACTGCGCCCAGATGGCCCGTTATTATAAGGTGCCCTGTTACTCAACTGCCGGAGTCGCTGACGCCAGGGTGCCGGGAATCCAGGCTACTGTAGAAAAGATGTATACCTACACAGCGGTTCCCTTTGCTGCGCCCGGGCTGGTTCACTATGCTTTCGGTTTGCTGGATAAAACTCAAACCTTCAGTCCTGAACAGGCGGTGCTTGATAACCACAAGATTGGCATGGCCAAGTTTCTCCACCGGGAAAGCGGCGTAAATGAAGAAGCGGTTGAACGGACCAAAAAAACTGTAGAAGAAGTGATGCACAGCCCTTACAGGATGTATGCCCGCTATGCCCGCGGAATGCTAAGGCGCGGCGAAATCTTCGGCGGTTTCCCCTTCGAAGGCGAATCCGAAGATCAGGATCAAACCCTGCTTAAGGTTAACGAGCGTCTGAAAGAGTTGGAAGCGCGGGATCATCAGTATCTGTCGGAAGAGGTCTGCAAGAAGATATTTGACAGCACCCCTGGTTTAGTGCCAAGGCTGAACCCGTACAAGTAATTGATTGGCAGCTAATTAAATCATCAACAGGGGGCAGTAATTCACTGCCTCCTGAGCTAGTCTAGAAGGAGGACAAATAATGAGTAAAAATTTGATAGACCAAATAGTAAATAACGTTTTGCAGGGACGCCGCAACAATGATGATGAGGGTATCGAAGAAGGTATGACCGGTGATCCCGGTGTGGCTGAGCTTGTCCAGGAAGCGCTTGACAGCGGAATCGACACCAACGATATTCTGCTTAACGGTTTAAGTAAAGGGATGGAAATGGTCGGCGAAAAATATGAAACCGGCGAATATTTTATTCCTGATATGCTGACTGCTGCTGAAGCTGTGGAAGCGGGCATGAAAGTTATGGAGCCCCACCTGGTTAAAGGGGAAGACGGCAGCGGTAAAGGCACGGTAGTGATGGCTACAGTGGAAAAGGACCTTCATGATATCGGCAAGAACCTGGTTAGTATAATGCTCAAAGGCGCCGGTTTTACCGTTGTAGACCTCGGTATCGATGTGCCGGCGGCCAGGATTGTTGAAGCTGCAGAAGAGGAAGGTGCCGGCCTGGTCGGTCTATCGGCCCTGCTTAACACGACCATGTCCAATATGGGAGATGTTGTAAAAGAGCTGGAGACGAAGGGGTTGCGTGATAAGATAAAAGTGCTTATCGGCGGAGCGCCAACTTCCGAAGATTTTGCCAGGGAAATTGGCGCCGACAGTTACGGCAAAGATGCTTTTGCTGCCATTAAGGAAGCAGAGAAATTGCTTAAAAAAGTATAAATATTTTAAGGAGATGTTTTAAATGGAAGCTGATAAAGCGTATTTAGAAGCAATACAGCACGGTCGTTACAGTGAAAAAGTAAGCGACTTACGCTGTAAGTATGACCATGTCCGGATTCAATTTGAAGATTTTATTACCGCATATTATTTAAGGCCGCACCTGGAAAAATTAGTGGAAAACAAAGTTAACGGTAGTGGTGACGGTCTTCGTTTTTACGACCTTGGCTGCGGAACAGGCGATGGTTATGAGCTTTTAAGCAAGATGGCCGGGACTACAAAGCTATCAGAATTTGACAACCGCCTGATCCAGCAGGACATGATGTCGCAGTATAAAGGCATTGACTTGAATGTTGATTTGCTTAAAGAAGCACGCAACCTCTTTGGCGACTATGAACATGTCGAGTTTTGTAAAGGCAACTTTTCCAACGGGTTGCCTATTGAAGAAGGTGAATACCCATATGATCTTTACTTTACGTCTTATGGGACCCTTTCTCACTGTAATGATGAAGAATTGGAAAAGCTGTTTGTCGATGTTGCCAAACATGGAAATAGCGGAAGCATTCTCCTCTGTGATTTTATCGGCCGTTACTCCTATGAGTGGCAGGATCTCTGGACTGATAACCACGAAGAGCAGCCTTATATCGATTACCTGATTAATTATCTCTATGCTGAACAGGACAGGGAAAAAGTTGAAGTGTCTTCATTTCCACTGCGGCTTATGTCACCGCCCGAAGTAAACAAGGTGCTTGAAAATGCATCACGCAAAGCCGGAGTAGAGCTGAAGGTAGAGCGTTACTTTGACCGCTCACTTTTTGTGGGACGTCATATTGAAACAGGAACCTATAACGGTAATCCTCAGCCTTTAAGGCTGATGGTTTCCTCTCTCTTTGAACGGGGCCTGCGGACTTACTTCCCCGATCTGAAGGTTAGTTTCAGGCCGCGGAAGGGTTTTGACTGGCAAAATGAAGCGTTGCAAACCCTGGCTGATTCCTGGAATGCCCTGGTTGATTACACCATGGTCCTGATGGAGCACTATGACAGCGATGAAGAACTGCTGCCCTACCCGCCACAAACCAAGGTTAAGCCCCTGGAAAAGGCGTACAGGGTTATGAGACAAACCCTGGAAGGCAGCAAAGGTCTATATGGTGATATCAGGGCTGACTTAATTGAAGCACAGCTGGGTTATGCCCTGCGCAGCCTGGAAATGAACCTGCAGCATGGTCAGGGCCTGGCCCACGGCCTGGTAGCCATTGTGCGGGTAGTAAAATAGAACTGGAAAAACCACTTTTGCAGTTAGAATTGTTATTTTCGGTTCTGGTCAGGGTTAAATGAGCATTAAGCCTGACCAGGCTGATTAAACTTTAGTTTTGGAGTAAAATCGGCTTTTTTTGCCTAAACCTATTATTTGTGTCTGTATACTGTATATGAAATAATTTTGTAAAGAAGGAATTGCTTTATTTATCTTGAATTAATAAAGTAAAAGACAAAGTATCTCCGCTTTACTGAAAATATTCAGCGTATACTGGGAATGGTCGGCGAAAAAATACCACAAAATCCAATACTGTTATGAGTGGTGTTAGTTTGACAGTGCTGCTGTTGAACTGTTATTTTACAAGCAGGGAGGGGATTAAGAATTCATGGCACAAACAATTGGTTTTATGTTTGACTTTTTAAGTGCAGCAGGCAGCAAAGTATTTATTACTGCAAATGCCGGGGCCCCATCAACTTTTAACCGGGTTATTACCTACCTGGATCGCCGGGGCGACATGGTCTGGGAGTTGATGCTGGAGCATCTCTGGCTGGTAGTTGTTTCAATCATTATTGCCATTGTAGTCTCAGTGATTATCGGTATTTTTATCAGCTATTATACCAGCGTGTCACCTGCTGTTCTGGCTGTTTGCCAGGTTTTGATGACCATACCGAGTATGGCCATGTTGGGTTTTATGGTGCCGTTATTTGGAATTGGTTTTACTACCGGAGTGATGGCCCT
>SLHT01000163.1 GCA_007136055.1 Syntrophomonadaceae bacterium | reverse complement strand
GCATGGACCGCGACGTGAGGCCCCAACCCTGTTCACCCAACGACGAGGACCGGTTCCGCCGGCTGTTCGAGCAGTCGATGGATGCCGTCTACATCGGCACACCTGATGGCACCATTCTCGATGTGAACCAGTCGTGGCTGGACCTGTTCGGCTATTCACGCGATGATCCCGCCTCTCTCCACGCCATCGATTTCTACGCCAATCCTGATGACCGGGCCGCCTTCCTTCGGCGCATCAACGAGATAGGCTTCGTCCGGGACGAGGTTCTCTACAAGAGAAAGGATGGCAGCACGTTCCTCTGCCAGCGCTCGCTCGTGGCATGCCGGGATAATGCGGGCAATATCGTGGAGTTCCAGGGCATCAATCGGGATATCACCAACCTCAGGGCAGCGGAGAGTGCCCTTCGCATCAGCGAACAGCGGTACCATTCGCTGTTCGAGCAGTCCATGGATGCCATCTACATCACCACCCCTGATGGCTCATCCATCGAAGCCAACCAGGCATGGCTCGATCTCTTCGGGTATGAAAGAGAGGACCTTTCCACTATCAATGCCGCTGACATGTATGCCGACCCGTCCGACCGCGAGGCTTTCTTGCGCCGCATCCAGGAAGCCGGTTTCGTAAGGGATGAGGTGCGCTTAAAGAGAAAAGGCGGGCAAATCATCGATTGTGAACGCACAGTAGTCGCGCTTAAGGACGAGTCTGGCCGGATAATCGCGTATCAGGGCGTCCACCGCAACATCACACAGCTCAGGCGGACGAACGAGGCCTTGCGGGAGACCGAGCAGAAGTTCAGGGCGCTGTTCACAGATGCCCCCGTCTCGATACTCATCCACGACATCGATACCGGAGAGATCATCGATGCCAACCCCGCAGCCTGCGCAGCGTACGAGGTCGCCTCGGTAGAAGATCTCAGAGATGTCGATCTCTGGCTGGACCCGCCGTACTCCTTCGAGGATGCAATCGCCTGGATCAGAAAGACAGCCAACGAAGGGCCTCAGCAGTTCGAGTGGCTGAACCGCACCGTGAAGGGCCAACTGTTCTGGGAGCAGGTACAGCTTACCCCCGTCACCATCAACAACATCCCCAGGATCATGGCGGTAACGGTGGACGTGACCGCACGGAAGCAGGCCGAGGATGCGCTACGGAAAAGTGAAGACCGCAACCGATCAATCGTAGAGGTCATTCCGGACATCATCATCCGAACTAACCAGAATGGAGAGTATCTTGACATCGCCGCGTCCTCACATGACAGGCTGTATGCCCCCGTGGAGCAGCTGCTGGGGAAGAGCATCGTGGACGTGCTGCCGGAGAAGGATGCGGTTCGCGCCTTAAGGTCCATCGAAAAGGCACTCGCAACCGGCTCCCTCCAGACATTCGAATACCCGCTTGAAGTGCCTTCAGGCACGCGCTGGTTTGAGGCGCGCTTCTCACCTTCTGGACAGGCGGAGGTTGTCGCTCTCATACGTGACATCACCGAGCAGAAGCGCCTGCTGCAGGAGCTTCGCACGAGCCAGGAACGGATCATGCAGCTCGCCGAGCAGAGCCGGACCTTCACGTGGGAAGTCGATGTCAACGGGCTCTACACGTACGTAAGCCCCATGGTGGAACAGGTTATCGGGTATCGGCCTGAGGACCTGGTGGGCAGCACACACATGTACGACCTCTATCCGGAAGATGTGCGGGAGAAACTCAAGTCAGAAGCCCTGCAGATTATGCATGACAAGGCGCGTCTTCAGGACTACGAGAACCCAATCATATCCAAAGACGCGCAGATTGTCTGGGTTGCAAGCACCTTTGCCCCACTCTTGGACAGCAACGGAGCGATAACAGGATATCACGGCTGGGACATAGATATCACCGAACGCAAGCAGGCGGAAGCCACCATCGCCGCCAGCGAACAGCGCTTCCGCTCCCTCTTCGAACAGTCGAGGGACGCCATCTACATCGGAACCCCGGACGGAACGGTCATCGACGTCAACGAGGCGTGGCTGAACCTGTTTGGCTACTCGAGAGAAGATCTCCCGTCCGTGAATGCGATCGACTTCTACGCCAATCCTGACGACCGGGGCAAGTTCCTCGCGCGCATAATGCAGACGGGAGTAGTTGAGGACGAAGTGCGCTTCAAGCGGAAGGACGGTTCGGAGTTCGACTGCGCGCGAAACGTGGTTGCCAGACGGGATCAGCACGGCAATCTTGTCGCAGTGCAGGGGGTGCTGCGCGATGTCACCCGGGAGAAGCGTGACCGTGCGGAACTGGAGCACATGGCGCGATTCGATACGCTCACCGGCCTGCTGAATCGACACTCCATAGTCGAGAAGTTGTCCGAGTGGATCAGGCACAGCCGGCGCTATTATGCGCGCCTGAGTATCGTGCTGCTGGACATCGACCACTTCAAGAGGATCAACGATACGTACGGACACGCCGCCGGTGACCGGGTGCTTAAGGAGACCTCGTCGCAGCTTATGGGCAGCACCCGGCAGGCGGACTTCGTCGGCCGCTACGGCGGCGAGGAGTTCCTCATCATCCTGCCTCGTACGGACATCGACGGTGCAGCAGTCATTGCGGAAAGGATACGCACCACGATGGAGAGCGCTCCCCTGCACATCGAGGACGAGGCAACTGTCCCGGTAACCATCAGCCTGGGCGTAACCCAGTGGCATGAGGACGACAGCGAAGACAGTCTTCTCGCCCGGGTGGATTCCGCCCTGTATCGCGCAAAAGATGGCGGCCGCAACCGTGTTGAGATAGCTCCAGCGCAATCTTCCGGCGCCTGACACCACGAGACTGCTGCATCCGTACCATTCGACACAGGCCAGCAGCGTTAACTCCAAGCCCGCGGTCTAGTGGCAGCATTATGTGCTGATAGTGTAGAATTGCCCCAGTACCATAACCTGTCACGCGTGCCGCCGCG
>SLHT01000069.1 GCA_007136055.1 Syntrophomonadaceae bacterium | reverse complement strand
TAAGCCTGGTTTTAGGATCACCAACTATGTGAGGCATGGAAACACTTTCGACGGAATGGTCAGCGGGGACTGTTTTACCCTGCAACGAACAGTGGTTTGTTCGGCTGTAATCGCCATATAGGCTTATAGAGTTACCTGCTTGGTGGGCGGGACTAATGGGTGCATTTTCCGCTGGTATCGGAGAAGAGCTTTTGATGCGTTTTTTTCTTATGACCCTTCTTACTCTCATTTTCCTGAAACTATTTCGGAAAAACCATACTATCGCGGCTTGGAGTGCAATTATCTTGGTAGCTCTAATCTTCGGTGCCCTGCATCTTCCCCCCACTGCGGAGTTGGTTGAACTAACACCTTTATTAAAAGTGCGAGCTATTTTGCTTAACGGCATCGCTGGAATTGCACTAGGTCTGCTCTACTGGAAGCGAGGTTTGGAGTCGGCTATGGTGGCTCACTTCTTAACAGATGTAATCGTACATGGGCTATCGCCGGTATTCCTTTCATGAGATGGCTGATTTATTCGATCTTATTAAAAAAAGCATACCAAGCGAGGGGATAATGAAAATCCAAAATCATTTGCCCAGGTTCAATGAAGATTTACACCTGGAACTGATTGAAAATGGTTGGAAACCATTGAAGGAACCAGGAAGTTTGGCAGTATCTTTTTTACTCTCGATCCCGTTTATGATTATAAACATGTTAATTGCTATCGGGGCAATTAATATTTTTTCCACCATATCTTTTGAGGAATTCGGGTTTACACCTGATTCCTTAACAATAACAATTAACTTCGGATTTATCATTTTGGGGGAACCTTCTTCGGATGGCTTGAGCTTCCCAATTATCCTTCTGTGCCAGGATACGATTTAGCAGCATATATTGGCATTGCCCTTGGTACCCTTATTGCCACTCCATTAGGAGTTATAATTGCTTTAAGAATTGCTGTTCAAATGGGGAAGAAAGCATAACATCAAGTAGCAAATAATATTAGTAATGAAAGGGGGAAAAACCATGCCTACAAGATTGATTAAGAATTTTGTTCGAGCTTTTTATTCACCTAAATCTCTTTACAAAGAAATATCGACAAAAGGACATAGTAACAGTTGGATTTTTGTATTGTTATATTGTTTAATATATGTTTTGGCTCACTTTGGTTATATTTTAAAGGTTTTACACCTTTTGTATCACCCTGGATAAAACTATCAGAAGAATATTATTACTTGGTACAATCTTTTTACATAATTCCTCTTATATTCCTAAATTTATTGTAAATATAAACGATGGATATTTCCCACTCTCTGGATTTGATTTACTATGATCAAGCCGATAGTTAGTGTAGGTGAGTATTGAATTAAAATAAATAGATGATTATTGAGAAACCAGTAATATTTGCCAGGGAATGAGCAATCCAACTTGGAATAATGCTTCCATTTCCCAACCGCTCATTTAAAAAACCTAAAAGAAAACCTATTATTCCAATGCTAAAGATAATTAATAGTGTTGCCGACATTCCCACAGTACTAAAAAATAATAATCCGTGTAATAGACCAAAAATTGCACCCTGCATAGTATTTCCATATCCAAAACCGAATCTTTTTATTAATCTTTTGCCAATAAATCCTCTGAATAATATTTCTTCCGATAAACCTGTATTTATTACTGATTTAATAATGATAACGATAAAAGCCAGATAGGCTGGCTCTATTTGAGATATTTCTCCTGTTAATGTTCCTGGTGCTTTAAGAACTTCCCAGAGATATATATCAGGATAGGCTAAAAATAAAACCATTATAAATGCAAAAGATACCACAGCAGATAATAAAGATATTAGTACAGTCTTTTTCAGAGGAGGTATTAAACCGATATATCCAAAAAAGCCCTTTAATTTATTTTCATGCACGACATAGTAAAACAGTGGCAGTAAAGAAAAAAGAAGTACCTGTAAAATTGCTGAGAATAGATGATTTACTAACATCTTAAGATACCCCAATGGCTATTTTTAGAAACAAATCCTGACCCTATAAATTCAATTTATAGTCGTTTATCCCTTCATAGAGTGTTGAGGGATTTTGCGATCAATTTCCTAAATAATGTCATTTTATCGGCTTTTTTTAGATTTTTAGAGGTAAATTTGAAATATTCCTGCGTAAAAGCCCTTTTTTAGGACCTAGTGTACAAAGGGGTATTTTACGACTCAATTAAAAACTACTTTTTTTAAAACACAGCTATATGTTAAACGCTGATCCTTGGTGCTTTCGGATTATTAACTACACCAGTAAAGCTTTTCGTGTTGCTTAATGCTCTTGCTTCATCGGTTGATATGCTTAACCTTTTAATCATTACTAAACAGGTGCCTGGCAATTCAGTTCTCAGGCAGAATGGGTCAAAGACCTACTGGAAAGAAAGATAATCTAATAGGCATCCATGCTATCAAGGCTGAACGTAATTACCAGATCACCTATACGTTAATATTAATCTTCTTCCTCAAAAATAAACACATCTTCAAGATTGCTTTCCAGGGCTTTGGATATTTTATAAGCCAGCAGTAATGATAAATTGAATTTCCCCTTCTCAATATGACCGATCGTCTCTCTGCGTACTCCCACTTTATTAGCAAGCTGTTCCTGGGTTAAATCATGTCTTGCCCGAAGCTCTTTGATGCGGGTCTTAAAGGTAACTTTCACCGCATATCCCCTCTTTTCTCATAGATGTTAAAAGAGAGGACAAAGGTTAGGATCTGAATGACAAAAAGAACACCAATATAATTCGCAAAAAATGCAATAGTTTGAAGCGATTCTAAAAAAGTGAGAACTATAACAACTACAGGAAATCCTAAGAGGGAGACAATAAAAGCATTCAAACCTGCCCTTGCCAGGTTGTGTCTAAACATTTCGTCATCTGCTTGGTGGGCAAGCCCGAAG
>SLHT01000040.1 GCA_007136055.1 Syntrophomonadaceae bacterium | reverse complement strand
TTCATCCATATGCCTCCTTAAAAATCCCTCGACCGTCTCTACTGGCCTGGAAGAATAATAATAACCGAATGAACAACCTATAATAGTTATTTGCAGGGGATATGCCTTGATCATAATAAGATCAAAATTCTCCATCCTCCCGGTTACACCCTACCATTATCACATAAAAAATGCAAATACTAAATATCCTTTTACCCATCACAGGCCAGCCTCGTTTTTACATATTCAACCAGACCACCGCAACTGATTATTTCCTGCATAAAAGGAGGAAAAGGGGCTGCCTGGTATTCCCGCCCACTTTGAAGATGTGTAATCAGACCCCGATCAAGGTTAACCTGCAGTTGATCTTCTCCCGGACGGAGAGTTGAAAGGTCATCCGGACATTCAAGAATCGGCAGTCCGATATTAATAGAATTGCGATAAAAAATCCGGGCAAAACTACGGGCGACAACACAAGAAATACCGGAGCCTTTTATAGCTAGTGGAGCATGCTCGCGAGAACTGCCGCAGCCGAAATTGCTGCCTGCAACCAGGATATCGCCCGGACGGACTTTTTCATAAAAGTCCGGTTTTATATCTTCCATAAGATGGCGGGCTAACTCCCGAGGATCTACGATACTTAAATAGCGGGCTGCAATAATAGCATCAGTATCAACATTGTCTCCAAAAAGCCATACTCTTCCTTTAAGGTACATTAGATAACCTCCTCGGGATGAACTATCGTGCCAGCTATGGCTGAAGCAGCGGCAACAGCAGGCCCGGAAAGGTAAACTTCACTTTCCGGATGACCCATTCGGCCTATAAAGTTACGGTTTGTGGTGGCAAGAGCTTTCTCCCCTTTAGCCAGGATACCCATGTGCCCTCCAAGGCAAGGTCCGCAGGTAGGTGTACTCACTGCCGCTTCTGCATCTATAAATACAGTCAACAGTCCTTCTTCAAGAGCCTGACGGTAAATCTGCTGTGTAGCAGGTATAACCAGCAGCCTGACCCCCGGGTTAACCTTTTTCCCTTTCATAACAGACGCGGCAGTGCGCAGGTCTTCAATGCGGCCGTTGGTGCAGGACCCGATTACAACCTGGTTAAGCTTTATGCCTGCCGCCTCTGAAACCGGGCGGACATTGTCTGGGGAAGGAGGGAAGGCAACCTGCGGCTCCAGGTTGCTTACATCGAAACCAAGAATCTGCTCATAGGAGGCATCATGATCGCTGTAAACGGCGGTATAGGGTTTGTTAACCCGTCCTTCAAGGTAATCGAATGTTACTTTGTCGGGCTGAACATAGCCGCACTTGCCACCGGCTTCAATAGCCATGTTAGCCATGGTCAGGCGGCCGTCCATTGAAAGTTGTTCAATTGCTGCGCCTGCGAATTCTATAGCCCGGTAGCGGGCACCGTCAACACCAATGCGCCCAATCGTATACAAGATTAAATCTTTTCCGCTAACCCATTTAGGCAGGGAGCCTTTATACTCAAAACGCAATGTTGGAGGAACTTTAAACCAGGCTTCACCAATGGCCATCGCCGCAGCTAAATCTGTGCTGCCGACACCGGTGGCAAAAGCGCCTAATGCTCCATAAGTACATGTATGGGAGTCTGCCCCGATAATCACGTCTCCCGGCCTGACCAGACCCTGTTCAGGGAGAAGAGCATGTTCGATCCCCATTCTGCCTACTTCATAGTAATGTTTAATCTCATAGTCTTCAGCAAAACGTCGCAGCAAAAGAGCCTGTTCGGCTGCCGCGATATCTTTGTTGGGGGTGAAATGATCGGGAACAAGGACAATTTTTTCAGGATCGAAAACCCGACCCAGACCAAATCTCTTAAACTCTTTAATCGCTACCGGGGCGGTGATGTCATTGCCTAAGGCCAGGTCTACCGGAACATTAACCAGATCTCCCGGCACTACTTTTATTTTGCCTGCCCTGGAAGCCAGGATTTTTTCCACCATCGTCAATCCGCTGTTTTTATTCATCATTCACCATCTTTCTGATCATTAACCATTACACTGGCGATAACTTATTGTCTTTAATCTTGCCTATCGCCTCTTGATTTGCCGTCACTTCATGCTGTTCGCTTTACCTTTAACCAGGCTTTCTATAAGAGTATCAATGCCCTTGCAATTAACTTAATGTTACTTTTCGCGCCAAAGGTAGCAACCGGGGATCTGCTGCTCAGCAAAGCAATTTATCTCCGCTTGTTAAGCTTGTTGTTAAATTATACCGTTTAACTTTCCCTCGTTACTTTTGAACCGCGCAGCAGAGCGACTTTACCGGTGCGCACAATTTCTTTAATTCCATAATGTTCCAGGAGCAGCTTAATTGCTTCCATTTTCTCTTCATTACCGGTCACTTCTATAACCATCGAGTCAGGAGAAACATCAATTACTTTACCGCGAAATGTTTCCACTATCTGCTGGATATCGCTGCGGTAACCTACTTCGGCATTAACCTTGATCAGCATAAGCTCTCGCATCACTGCGGGTTCGGTGGATAGATTGCTGACCCTGATCACATTTATCAGCTTATGAAGCTGCTTGACGACCTGCTCGATCAGCAGTTCACTGCCCTCAACCGTAATTGTCATCCTCGAGATGCCCGGTGTAATCGTTTCACCCACGGCAATATTATCAATATTAAAGCCGCGGCGGCTGAAAAGTCCCGACACTCTCGTCAATGCACCTGGTTTATTTTCAACGAGAACAGCTAAAATATGCTTCATTTCTGGTCACCCCCGATTATGATGTCATTTATGGGATGGTTCGGAGCCACCATCGGGTAGACATTTTCCTCGGGGTCAACTACAAAATCGATCAAGACAGGCCCTTTAGTGATCATGGCCTGCTCGATTGCAGCGGTTGCTTCTTTATTGTTGGTGGCCCGCAAACCTTTAGCCCCGTAGGCTTCAGCCACCCTGACAAAATC